>SKIE01000189.1 GCA_007116585.1 Wenzhouxiangella sp.
AATTCAGGCGCTGTAGCGCTCGCGCAGCGCTTCGGCCACGCGCGGATGAACAAACTTGCGCACGTCCCCGTTCAGTCGCGCGATCTCCTTGACCAGCGTCGAGGAAATGAAGCTGTGCTTTTCATCCGGGGTCAGGAACATGGTCTCCACATCGATCGCCAGGTGGCGGTTCATCGATGCCAGTTGAAACTCGTACTCGAAATCCGAAACGGCGCGAAGTCCGCGCAGAATGACACCGGCTTGTCGCTCGGCCACGAAATCGGCCAGCAAACAGTCAAAACCGACCACATCGACGTTTTCGATGCCGGCTTCAGCCAGCACGAACCTGGCCAACTCGATTCGTTGATCGAGCCGGAAGGCAGGCTGTTTGTGGGGGCTTTCGGCGATGCCGACGACGACCAGGTTGAACATGCGCGAGGCACGCGCTACCAAATCCGTATGGCCATTGGTCAAGGGGTCAAAAGTGCCGGGGTAGACGGCGATGCGATAGTCAATGTCAGTGGGGTTCATGGCCCGACCAGTCGGTTAGCGCGCCTGAATTATACAGACCGCGGCCGGGGACTTTCCTGCGCTGACCGGGTCAGCAGGGTCATCAGCGTCTGGCCCACAGGTTTCTGGCGCAGCGGGGCCCAATCATCCGGCCATTGAACAGGCACGCCATCCGGCGAGCTTTCGACATAGATCAGGGCATTTTCAGCAAGCCATCCCTGCGTGCCGGTAAGCAGCATCAAGGCCTTGTCGTGAAGGTCGCTGCTGAAGGGCGGGTCAACCAGCACCAGATCAAATGCCTGAGGTTTTTGTTGCAGCCAGCTCAATGCGTCGCGCTGGTGCAACTCGACCGCACCACTTTCAGGCCATTGCATCGGGCCGTCGCGCAGGTGGGCTGCCGCGACAGCATCGCGCTCGACCAGAACCACCTTGCCGGCCCCGCGCGAGGCCGCTTCCAGACCGAGCGCTCCGCTGCCGGCGAACAGATCCAGCACGCGGGCGCCGACAATGCGTGGACCGATCCAGTTAAAGAGAGTCTCACGCGCCCGGTCGCCAGTCGGACGCAGCCCGGGCCGGTCGGCAACAGGCAGTTTTCGGCCGCGCCAGCGGCCTGCGATGATGCGTATTTTTCCGGTCATGGTGATAGCATAACGGCATCATGTTTTCGATCTTCCGTCGCAAGAAATCAGGCGCCGGCGTTGAGTCGACGCCGGTGCGGCCAGCCGCCGCATCGGGCGTTGATCCGCTGGAGGCGCGCCTGGCGCGCACACGGTCCAGCCTGTCCGGACTCTTTGGCCTGATTCGGTCCGCCGGTAGCATTGACGAGGCGCTGGTCGAAGAGATCGAAACCACCCTGCTGACGGCCGATATGGGAGTGGCTGCGACTACCCGCATCATCGAGCGTCTGCGCGACGGCATTCGACAAGGCGTGATTACCGAACCCGGGCAGGTACTGCCCGCGGTCCAGGCCGAGCTGTACGACCTGATTGAACCGGTGGAACAGTTTCTGGCCGTCGATCCGTCGAAAAAGCCGTTTGTCATCCTGACCGTCGGCGTCAACGGCGTGGGCAAGACTACGACCATCGGCAAGCTAGCCCGCCGCTACATGGACGAAGGGCTGTCGGTGATGCTGGCGGCAGGAGATACGTTCCGCGCCGCTGCGGTCGAGCAGCTCAGCGCCTGGGGCGAACGCAACGGGGTTCCGGTGGTTGCCCAGAAAACGGGCGCCGACACCGCGGCGGTGATTTACGACGCGCTGCATTCGGCCCGGGCCCGTGGGGTGGACGTGCTGATCGCCGATACCGCCGGCCGCCTGCACACCCAGGGGCACTTGATGGAAGAACTGGCCAAGGTACGCCGGGTGATCAAAAAAATAGACCCCGAAGCGCCGCATGAGACCATGCTGGTAGTCGACGCCGGCACCGGACAGAACGCCCTCGCCCAGGCTCGCCAGTTCAATGAAGCCGTCGAGCTCTCCGGCATTACCGTAACCAAGCTGGACGGCACTGCCCGCGGTGGCGTGCTGTTTGCGATGGCGCACGAACTCAAGATCCCGATCCGATTCATCGGGGTGGGTGAAACGGCAGCTGATTTGCGCCCCTTCGACGCCGGCACCTTCGTCCACGCCATCCTCCCGGTCGAGGAACAGGCGCCGGCAAACGGCTGAGCGACGGTCTGAGCCGTGCCCGGTTCATCGTTGCCAGAGAAGGATTTTTCCGACCGGCTGCTTGAGTGGTGGCAAACCAATGGCCGCCATGACCTGCCCTGGCAGATCAATCGCACACCCTACCGGGTCTGGGTGTCGGAAATCATGCTGCAGCAGACCCAGGTCACGACCGTTATCGGCTATTTCGAGCGCTTCGTCGCCCGCTTCCCTGCTCTGCCTGATCTGGCGCGCGCGCCGCTTGATGACGTGCTCGCGCTGTGGTCCGGGCTGGGCTACTACGCCCGCGCCCGCAATCTGCACAAGGCTGCCGTTCATTGCCTGCATGCGCATGACGGTCAGTTGCCAGATGGCTTCGAGGCCCTGCGCGCCCTGCCCGGCATTGGTGACTCAACCGCCAACGCCATCATCGCCCAGGCCCTCGATCGACGCGCGCCGATCCTCGATGGCAACGTCAAGCGCGTCATGGCCAGACATGCCGGCATTGCTGGCTGGCCTGGGCGCTCAGCGGTCGCGCGACAACTATGGGCCGAGGCTGATGCCAGAACTCCGAACGACCGCGCGGCCGACTACACGCAAGCCATCATGGACCTGGGCGCGACCGTCTGTACGACGCGCAATCCCACCTGCATGCTCTGCCCCGTCCAGGCCGACTGCCGCGCCCGGCTGGATGGCCGAATTGCCGAACTGCCCGGCAAAAAGCCGTCTCGCGATCGACCGGAACGTACGTCCACCTGGCTGATTCAGCGTGATGGCACCGGCCGACTTGCCCTGGTGCGCCGTCCACCCACCGGAATCTGGGGCGGGCTGTGGTGTTTTCCTGAAACCAACGAGCGCGGCGAGCAGCAAAGCAACGCTGAATGCCTGCCACCCATCGCGCACGAGTTCACCCACTTCCGGCTGACCATGCGCTTTGTTGAAACAGGCGGTGAAATCAACGACCGGCAGGTGGAAGATTCAGATATCGCTTGGCTCAAACCGGAAGAGGCTCTGAGGCTGGGCCTGCCGCGGCCGATTCGTCAAGCCATTGAAAGCCTGGCTGATAGAATGCCCGGTAACCCCCATGCGAACCCCGAAAATGACTGAAACCGTGCACTGCCAACACATGGGCCGCGAGGGTGAAGCCCTGCCGCGCCCGCCCCTGCCCGGGGAACTGGGCCAGCGAATCCAGAAAAACATCTGCCGCGAGGCGTGGCAGAAATGGCTGGCTCACCAGACCATGTTGATCAACGAAAAGCGCCTGAGCCCAATCGATCCGGAGCATCGCAAGTACCTGATGGAACAGGCGGAAGCTTTTCTGTTCGGCGGAGAATACGATCGCGCCGACGGCTACGTGCCGCCGGAGAGCTGAACTGTTACGAGCGCGTCGCTTCGCCGGCTAAGAGGTCTCCACTTCGACGGCATTGCGCGCAGGGACTGGCTGCTCGCGCAGCGCCTCGATTTCGGCGCGGGCCGCTTCGAAATCCACCTCGCGAATGCCTTCGATTCTGCAAGTCCGCTCACCGACACGAATCCGGTCAAAGCGGTCAATGCGCAGCGAAGTCGACGTCAGCAGCGCGATCGATCGGGCGAAGCGAATTTCAGTCGAGCATGGCGGCGACAGTTCGAACAGGTAATAGCGGTTACGGTTGAACTCGATCAGCACCGCATCATCCCCGGCCGGTCGCCAGCCCCTGATCGAACTGTACATGACGCTCCTGGTTTCTTCCTCGGCTGCATGACGCAGGTAGATCTCCCCGCTGCGAACCTCGCGCGGCCCGCTGCCGGCGCAACCCGCCAGTACGGAAATAAGCAACAAAAACAGAACAATACGCATCGTCGTCTCCAGAAAACTCTGTCGCCATCTGCTAGATTAGCCGACCTGCAGCAAGCAAACCTGAATGAAAAGCTGGTACCCAACCGCCAAGGAAGGTGCTACACTACGCGCTTGCTTTCAACGACCAGTGCCTTCGGGCTTGCTTGACGAAAGCCCCCGCACAATCCAGATGGCCAGGTAGCTCAGTTGGTAGAGCAGCGGACTGAAAATCCGCGTGTCGGCAGTTCGATTCTGCCCCTGGCCACCATTCCGCAAGCACGGCATCATCCATCTTTTTTCAGGTCCCAGGTACCAATTTTCATCCGGCTTGGCCTGCGCCAGGCAACTCAATGACGTAGCTCGGCGATACGGCTCCTCGCATCCGCAAGATGCTCGGTTAACGGCCTGTTTCGCTCGCCAAGGCCTTCTGCGCAGTACGGGTTCAGGAACTGCCGTCCGGCAAAGAACCTCGCATCAATCGGGCTCAGCGCCGCTTCATCGCAGACCGGAAACCAGTTTTGCGCGATGATCTCGATCTGGCCTGCCACGATCTCAGCGGCCTCATCCTCGCTCATTTGAAAATTGACGGCAGCCGACAGGCAAGAGGCGAGCGTGCTCGTGCGATTCTCACCATTGATGAGCATTGCCTGCGTCGCCTCGTTCCCGGTGCGGCCTTGCGGACAGATGTCATAGGCAGGCGTCAGAGTTAAGCTCTGGCCGTCCCAGAAAGCGGCATGATTGCGGGCATGGTCGTCTGTATTTCCACACAGCACGTTGAAGCAGATTCGCCCGAAGAGCTCGCGGAGCGTGGCTTTCGGGTTGGTGAAGCGGTGGCGGATCATTTCGGCAAGATCTTCGTAGGACGCATAGCGTGCTTCCACTTCGCCGAGGCCAAGAAGTGTCAGTGCCGAGACCATGGCGCGTCGATGCCATCCGCCGTTGGTCTTGATTCTGTCGAAGCGATCGATAAGCAGAACGTCCTTGCCGGCTATCTCGAAGATTGAGACGGGCGCGACATCGAGCCCGCAGAGGGCTGCCAGTCGCATAGCCAAAAACTCGGCCTTTACGACGCTGTAGACGTCCTTGCTGGATGAAAACTTGGCGATCAGCTTCAGATCATTGCCGTCAATCAAGGCCTTCGGCCGCGCTCCCCCAATTGATGTGCCATGGTGGATTGCCTGATCAAGCGTCGGCGTCAGCAGCAGACCCTTTTCCACTCGATCAGCCGCCTCAAGCAAATCCTGGTAGCTGGCCTGAATCGAGGTGCGCGGGATGTATTCTCTGGCCGACAGCTGGAAATCCAGCGCACCGATCCGGTCGGAGCCAGACGCCAGCAGATAGGTGAGCTCGTTCAATTCACCCGCACCTTGATCCATGCCCTGCGGGCCGACCAGCCGATTGATGATAACGCGGCGGCCCCAGGCATCCGGCGCGCCGTCGCGCAGGCAGCCTGCAATTTCCATGTTGGGCAACGGATCGATTCGACCACGCCTGAGCGGAAGCTCAGGATCATAGAGCGGGATGGCATGCTTGCGACCCAGATAGCTGGCACCGTAGTTGAAAATGTAGCGGCCGCCGTCCACCGTGATGCGACCAGCCACTACCGGCTCAGTTTCACCCGGCAGCCAGACCCACACAAAGGCAGTGTCCGGTGTCTTGCGATCAGAAGTCATCATCGACCGCCGTGCCAGAAGGGCGAATGCTTTTGGGCAATAGCGTCAGTTTTTCCTCAAGCCGCGCGCTTTCGCGGCGAAGGGTGCTGGCATCGGCGTCGAAGAGTCGCACACCGGCCAACAAGGCGGCCTCGAAAACGACGCCGATCTCAGCCCCCGGCGCGCCCTTCTCCATATTGTGCAGCGTAGTGCGGCTGATTCCGACACGGTCAGCAAACTCCTGCGCCTTCATGCCCCGCTCCAAGCGCCCGATCCGGATCAGCTTGCCCAGGATTGAGAGCACCTCACGCGTTTGACGCGCGTAGCTTCTCTTGCGCTTCACGGCGAAAAACTCCTGACTTGTCCATCAAAATGAACCTAAAAGGCCTAGCGTCCTTTTTATTGTACCTCCTCTCGCAAAGGAAGATTTCAAATCGCGCGCATTTGAGTAACCGTCCAGAGGATTGCTCATTTGTAATGCGCCCTGCGGTCGGAAAAGCGCCGGACGCGCCGCCGCCACGCCTTGTAGCTGCCCGGCTTGAGTTCAGAACGCATCAGCGCCTTGACCTCGTCAGGTTTCAGACCATGCACCGATTGAATCTGCGCGAAGCTGACGTGATCGCTCAACGCCATTTCGATGATTTCGCTGATCGTTGCCGGGTCTGGTCGACTTTTTGGCATGGGCGCAGTCTTGATGGAGTATCGTCGGGATACGGCACGCTAGCGCGGGCCTGTCAAGGTAAGCTCAGTTCAAGGCACTGGCCGGGAGCCTCGCATGTCATCGCTCTACAACTTCAAGCCATCGGGTCGAGACCAGCAGGCCCGCCCGCGCGCCTTCCGACTGCAGGGGTGGCTGATCATAGTGGTCCTCGCGTGGACCTGGTCAGCCGCTGCGGTTGCCAAAAGCGACGATCATCAGCCTGCCAACAGTGTCGACCTCGAGCTGGGCTTGTTTCACTTCACCCGCAACGATGCCCGAATTCCCGGCGACACCGGAACCAGATTTGCGCTGGACGACCTGACCGGTTCGAGCGGTGCCAGCGCTCGCCTGCAGGGCACCTGGTGGTGGAACGAGCGCAATGCGTTGCGCCTGACGGCGGCTCCGTTGAGTATCAGCGGCACCGATTTGCTGGGTCAGGACGTCGACTTTGCCGGCGAGCGTTTTGCGGCCGGCGAGCCAACACGCGGCGAATACCGCTTCAATACGTACCGGCTGACCTGGCGTTATCGCTTCGAACCCGGCCAGCGTTGGGAATGGTCGGCGGGCGCGGCCGTGCTGGTGCGTGATGCGCGCATACGCCTGACTCAGGGCCAACTCAGCGCCAAAGACGATGATCTTGGCCTGGTGCCGCTGCTCCACGCCCACGGCCGCTACCGTCTGGGCGAACGGACCACCCTGGTGCTGGATTTCGAAGGTCTCTGGGCGCCGCAGGGTCGGGCGTTTGACGTTGCTCTGCGCGCGGAGCGGGAATTCGCCAACGGCTGGTACGGGCACCTGGGTCTGCGCACGCTGGAAGGCGGCGCAGACAACGACGATGTCTACACCTTCGCCTGGGTGCACTTCGCTACAGCCGGGGTTGGCTACCGCTTCTGATCGTCAAGCCGGCGGCACGCGCACCCAGCCTTCCATCAGCACACGGGCGCTGCGGCTCATGCTGACCCGGTCAATCAACCACTGATCTGCAGCCAGTCGGGCATCAGCGCCGACCGTCAGCGTGCCCGACGGGTGGCCAAAGCAAACGCGATCCCGCTCCCCGCCGCCAGCGGCCAGGTTGACGAGTGTCCCGGGAATGCCGGCGGCCGCGGCAATGGCAACCGCCGCCGTGCCCATCATGGCGTGATGCAGCTTGCCCATGGACATGGCGCGGACGTTCAGATCAATTTCGGAGCCCGCTACCGGCTTGCCGCTGGATGCGACGTAGTCTGCTGCCGGCGAGACCCAGGCCAATTTGGGGGTGTGCTGGCGCTCACGGGCCTCGTCCACATGCTCGATCAAGCCCATGGCGACGGCACCATGCGCGCGCAGGGTTTCGAGCCGCATCAGCAATGCCGGATCGTCGTTGACGGCCGGCTGAAGTTCAATGCCGGTCATGCCGATATCAGCCGCATTGACGAATATGGTCGGAATACCGGCACTGATGAAACTGGCCTTGAGACGCCCGAAGCCCGGCGCCTCGAATTCATCAACAACGCGGCCGGTGGGCAGCGCCGGCGCATCACCGCTTGGCGTCATGAAATCAATTTGTACCCCGGCTGCCGGAAAGGTCACGCCGTCAAGCTCGAAGTCACCGGTTTCCTGCACCTGCCCTGAACTGATCGGCACATGGGCAATGATGGTCTTCTCGATATTGGCCTGCCAGATACGCACCTGGCAGATGCCGTTGTCGGGAATGCGCGCGGCATCGACCAGGCCATTGGCCACCGCAAACGAGCCTACCGCCGCGGTGAGGTTGCCACAGTTGCCCGACCAGTCAATAAAGGGCTGGTCGATCGAAACCTGTCCGAACAGGTAGTCGACATCATGACCAGGCTGGTCGGATTTCGACAGAATCACGGTCTTGGACGTGCTCGACGTCGCCCCGCCCATGCCATCTGTGTGTTTGCCGTAAGGGTCGGGCGAACCGATCACTCTCAGCAGTAGCGCATCGCGTTCCTTCCCGGGCTGGCGCGCCCATTCAGGCAAATCTTCCAGCCGAAAGAAAACGCCTTTGCTGGTGCCGCCGCGCATGTAGGTGGCGGCGACACGAAGTTGGGGAGCAAAATTCATATCGATATCCAAAACGTGCCTGCAATCATGCCGGCGCTTCGCGATTAGACTGCATTAATGATAGCCGCAGCAGCCATATACTGCCGCTCAAAGCATCTGCCATACTGAGGGCTGTCGACGACCCCCTGTTGCAGCGAACCCTTGTGGCAGTCTTTAATCGACCGCGAAACTGGATTTTACCAATCAGCGTATTGGTTGCCGGCGCAGAGCTAGTGGGCCTGGAGTCCCGTCCTCTATGGCGCCGTACTCTGGGCACATTGGCTCAGACAGTAGGATGGCATCTATGGCGATCCGGGCTTCCGATTCTCGATCAAGCCCAGTGCCACTTCCAGGGCCTGTTCTGCGCCCGTTTCAACATGCGGCTGGACGCCGACGCCGTCCAGCCGCTTACCCTGGCTCGTCATGTAATCAGCCACCGGCACGAACAACAACCAGTCGTCACTGACTGGAAAGCGTTCGCCGCTGAGCATGGCCCCGGCGGTTCGCTCGCCGATGATCGTTGCACGACCCGGGAAGCGCTTTAGTGCTTCAACGAAAGGTTCGGCGGCACTGGCGGTGTGACGGCTGGTGAGCACGTACAGCTCACCTTCAAAAATTTCATCATCGTGGCGCGGCAGCACAATCCGCAGCACGCCGTGCTGCTGCAACTGGCGCGCAAAAGCCTCAAGATTCAAGTCCTCAAGCGGAGCAATCGTCGCGATTTCTTCCGGCGTCGGGTAGTCGCCGTGCTCCAGAAACCAGCGCCGCGTCAAATAAATTCCGGTGTCAACAAGCCCATTGTTCAGAAAACGACCCAGCGCCATGCCCGCAGGAAACGCACCGCCAGGGGTGGTGCGAAAGTCCAGCACCAGATGTCGGAACTGTCCGGCCCGCAGGCACTCCACCATGGCGTCCATGACTTCGCCAGGCATGGCCAGATGATCAATCGTCAGAATCGCCGTTCCGTGGTCTGCTTTCTCGAGACTGAGGCCGGCCGACTGATCCGTGGACGATGCATGACCGTCGACAGGACGACGCTGCAGCCGGTAGTGGCTGAACGGCAGGCTGCCGGCCGCTCGATTGAATGCGTTTGCATATTCGGCATCTTCCTTATCCAGCATGTCCGGTGATTGGATATCGGCGACAAACCTCTGCCATTCGGTCGACTCAAGCCATGCGGGATTCGGAATGACCTGCTCACTGATCGACAGAATCCGGGCAATCATCGCCTGTCGCTGATCAGTCTCGACGGCAAGAGTAGTCCAACTCGGCAGGCACAGCGTCAGCGTGCCGAGGCAAAGACAGAGCAGATTTTTCATGGCGAACTCCAGATCGTGGCGACCGCGGATGCGGACAATCAGGATGCTAGCCCTGAAGCCGTTCGGTTTCTGATCAGTTTGACCAAATCGCGCCAAGCGGGGACGAGGCTGAATCTTTCTGGGGCTCGGTGAAAAGCCTTGCGACCAAGCTGAAGCAGCAGGATCAAACCCTGAAGCTGGGCGACGCCGGGATCGGCTCTGTAACTCCACTGAGGCTGAGCCAGCGCTTGCGGGCGTTGCCCCCAAGCTGTTCTATACGCTGCGGATTCACCAGATAGGAGCGGTGAACGCGAAGTGCCTGCGGCAGCTGGCGCTCGAGTTTGGCCAGCGTGGTGCGGAACAAACGCGACTCAGCATGACCCTTGTTCAGGAAATGGATGGCAACGTAGTTTTGCTGACCTTCGGCGTAGAGGAAATCGGCCAAGACCAGCTTCAGCTCCTCGCCCTGGTTCTCGCCGCGCAACAGCCAGACCTTGTCGGCATCAGGGGGCTTTTCCGGCCAGCGTAGGGCCAGCACCATGGCCACCAGCAAGGCGAACGGCAGCATCAACAGCACGTAGGGAAACGAGATCTCGAGCATGAAGTACCACCAGGCACGCGCACTCGGCGCCAGGTCATTGATCACCCGGTGGCTGTACCACCAGCTGCAGGTGATAACGGCAAGGACCAGCAGGGGCTTCGACAGCAATTCATTGAGGACAAACCATCGGCCTCCCTGACGGAGGTAAAGCCAGCGGTCCAGAAAATGAAACAGGATGAACGGCAACAGCACACACAGCCCATAGCCCGACAGCATCAGGGTGCGAAATCGATGTTCATACTGATCGGCGCCGAAAGGCTCGAACAACAGCGTGATCGCTACCGACATCAAGCCCAGAGCGAACCCAATGAGCACCATCGTGCGCAAACCGGAAGCGAAACGTATGGAGCGCAGCAGGCTCCGGTCCAGCGCTTGCCGCACCCGCCCT
>SKIE01000234.1 GCA_007116585.1 Wenzhouxiangella sp.
GCTTCAATCACGGCCAGGGTGCCGACGCTGGCCCAGAATGCAATGAAGACGGCAAAGATGAATTTTTTCACAGCAATTCGAACTCCTCGGTATGAATGCTGCTGCGGCTGACGCCCAGCGCGCGCAGATGGGACTGCGCCAGGCGGTTCAGGGGTTGCGGGCCGCAAATATAGATTTCCCGACGTTCGATATCGCCGCAGTTGTCGCGCATGAAGTCCTTGCTGACGGGGCCTTCGCGGTAGAAGTAATGGGGGATCAGCTTGAAGCCCGGGATCCCGTCGGCCAGGCTCTGGAGTTCATCGAGATACAAGGCTCGCGCCTCATCCTGTACGCAATACAGGAAGCGAATATCCCCACCGCGGTCAAGCTTTCTCAAGTGTCGCATCCGGGCCAGGAATGGCGTCACGCCGATGCCGCCCGATATCCACAACTCGGGTATCTCCACCTCATCAGGTGATTTGAAGAAGCGCCCGTACGGGCCTTCCACGGTCACTTTGGAGCCCGGCTGGATCGATTGGATCGCGCGACTGGCGTCACCGAGATCCTTGATTGCAATCCGCAATCCGTTTTCACGGGGAGAGGACGACAGGGTGTACGGATGTTCCTCGCGATATCCCGCTCCGAGTTCACGGTCGTACGGCGTCATGTAGACGAAGTTGCCGGCCTGGTAGCGCAGCGAGCGTTTTTTAGGCTCCAGCGTCAGTTCGACCACGTTGTTGGCGGGCCGGTTGATGTCGGTGACGGTGTAGGGCAGCCGCCCAATGCGACGTGAGCCGACAAAACGCCATAACACGGCGCCGACGGCCAGCAGGGCGAAGGCGATCCAGATCACGTAGTCGAGATAGGCCGGCATCGTGCGACTGAACATGAACGTATGGACCAGCGCGAGGATGACCGCGAACGGGGCAATATCGTGAATGCGTTTCCAGCGCTCGTAGTCTGGTGGGCCGAAAAAGCTGAACGTCGGGGCGAGGAATATCATCATCAGGATCAGCGAGACCCAGCCGCTCCAGGTCGCGATATCGCTAAGCGGCGGAAACAGCGTGGCGAAGCCCAGACCCGCGCCGAAGCTCTGGGCCGAAAAGGCCAGCAACAGGGGGTGCAGCATGAGCAGAAACAGCGCGGCGGCGCCAAGAAGATGGTGCGTGTGCCACAGCCGGGTCAGCCCACCGAACGGCTGGTCAAAGCCGGGCACTCGGGCGCTGAGCGCGGCTGAGAGCAGCATGCAGGCCAGCCCCAGCACGCCGGTCAACCGGCCCAGAAAGTTCAGAATGGCAGACGCGCTGGTGAAGTCGGAGCCACGCGCTCCAAGCAGGAAAAACACCAGGGGAATGGCAATCAGCGCCCACACCAGGCCACGGGCCAGACGGGCTTTGATCATGGTTGTGCAGCCTCATGCGTGCTGGTCGCTGGTGTCATGCGAAGTACCTTTCCTTGAGGTTCATCAGTGAGCAGATAGAAGGCGCCGTCAGGGCCTATCTGAACGTCGCGCAACCTGCGATCGAGATCCAGCGGAATGATCTCGTCGCCAAGCACCTGGTCACCATCCAGCCGAACGCGCCGAAGCGAGCGTTCGGCCAGGCTGGCCACCAGCAAATCGCCGCGCCACTCGGTAAACAGGTCGCCGTGTACCTGGGACATGCCTGCTGGCGCGATCGACGGAGTCCAGTCTATCAAGGGGTCGACCATGCCGGGACGGCTGGTGTAGGGCGTGATGCTGGCGCCGGAGTAGTCGACGCCATGCGTGACCACCGGCCAGCCGTAGTTGGCCCCGGCCTTGATCAGGTTGAGTTCGTCGCCGCCGCGCGGGCCGTGCTCGTGCGACCAGATCAGCTTGCTGTCCGGGTCAACCACGATGCCCTGCACGTTGCGATGACCGTAGCTGAAAATCTCGTCCAGAGCGTCTGGATGGTCCACAAACGGGTTGTCTGGCGGCACCGCGCCTTCGTCGGTGACGCGCACGATGCTGCCCAGATGACTGTCGAGACGCTGCGCGTGCTCGCGAAAGTTGAAGCCGTCGCCAATGCTGATCAGCAAGGTATCGTCAGCCAGAAACGCCATGCGGGCGCCGTAGTGAACCGCGGTGTTTTTGGTCGGGCTGGCGGTGAAGATGATCTCTTCGTCAACCCAGCGCCGGTCGCGGATGCGTCCGCGCACGACCCGGGTGGCATTGGCGCGGGCATCGCCGTGCGCAAGGCTCAGGTAAATCCAGCCGTTGTCTTCAAAGCGGGGATGCAGCACCAGATCCTGCAGCCCGCCCTGAGCTCTGACAAAGCTTGCGGGTACGCCGGCAACCGGCTCGGGCAGGAGCTTGCCGTTCTCGATCAGGCGCAGCCGGCCGGCCCGCTCACTGACCAGCATTTGATCCGGCGCCAGAAAGACCAGGGCCCATGGATGCTCCAGCCCTTCAGCAATTGTTTCAAGCTGCGGCCGATCTGCCGCAGCCAGGCTGGCCGCCAGCAGACTGCCGATCAAGATCAAGCGTTTGAGCGCCATGGGTCGCCGAAAATCGAAAACGTTGAAAACATTTTTCTAAGATACCATTGAGCGTCTTCTGGCTGCTCATCGCAGGACAACGCTCTATATCCCGAGACAATCGGAGTCAACGCATGTGGAGAACTCTGATGGCCTGGCTGGCGGCGGTGCTGGCGGCCACTATTGCCGGCAGCCTGGTTCAGTCACGGCACAGCATCGCCGCAATCGCAGACATTTACCAGCCTGTCGCCTGGGCAGATCAGTTTCGCGTGATCGGACATGACCTGGTGCACTTTGCGCCGACCTGGGGCGCGGTGATGGCGCTGGGGCTGCTGGTGGCCATGCCGGTGGCGGCCTGGCTGGCGCGGCGGCGGCCGAATTTACGGACCTTGCTTTTCCCGTTGGCCGGGTTCGTGGCGGTGTGGGTCGCTTTGCTGGCGATGGAGCAAATGGTGCCGGTGACCGTGGTCGCTGCCGCTCGTGATCTCGGCGGCTGGCTGCTGCTGGGACTCGGTGGCGCCCTGGGGGGCGCGATCTTCATTGCGCTCGGCCGCCGGCCGGCCCAAAACTAGTGGCCCACTAGCGACAAAACGGCCAGAACTGGTACCAGCGTCGACAGCGGAACTGGTCTTCGCAGGCCTGCAACTGGCGTGTGTAAGTGGTAGCACGCTGGTCGACCCGGCTGGCGATGTTTTGCAACTGGCGGTTATTGCGCCAGCCGCCACGCTGGAAGCCGGTGTGCCCATCGTGATAAGCCAGGTAAAGATGGTAGGCGTCGTTTTTTGCCAGGCCGAGCCGGCGGTGCGAGACGTCGTTGTACCAGCCGATGAAGTCCAGCGCGTCGGCCATGTTGCTGCGCCGCGCGCGGCGATTGCCCGTGGCCTGCTGATAATCCTGCCATGCCGGGTCCTGCGCCTGGGCATAACCGCGCGCGCTCGAGGGGCGCCGACCGGGAATGATGCCGAGTATGCGGTTCCGCTCAGGGCGCGCCCGGGCACGGAACGAAGATTCCTGCTGGACGAAGGCCATCTGGACGGCAATCGGCGTACCCCAGCGCCGCTCCGAGGCCAGCGCATGGTCATACCAGCGTGGCTGCTGCTCGAAAATCCGACATACATTGTCCTGCTGCTGCGGCGGACGCGTGGCGCAGCCGCTGATCAGTATCACCATGAGCAGCAGCAGGATCGGTTGCACAAGCTTGTTCACGCGCGCTTTCACCCGGGCGAATTGGCTGGAAAGCCGGAGGTTTAAGGGTACCATGCAGCCATTGATCATTCGCGGAGCAGGTATGGAGCGCGTCAACCCTATTCTTTGCCCAGGAAGATTCAGCTGATGCTGTGGCAGGCGTTGCACGCGGCGCGCGATCTTGGCCGCGTCCAGGATATCGCCGCCGTGTTGATCCGTTATGGATTCGGTGACCTGGTACGACGGGTCGGCATGGCCGGGGCGCTGGAGCGCGCCGGCAAGGTACTGCACTGGAAAAAAGCCGAGGAGCTCGCTCGCCTCCAGCCGCCTGAAAGGGTTCGGCGCATCCTGGAGGAACTCGGGCCGACCTTCGTCAAACTGGGGCAGGTGCTGGCCACGCGCGTCGATCTGTTCGGACCGGAGTGGCTCAACGAGTTCCGGAAGCTGCAGGACCATGCTCCTCCAGTGGCGTGGGAGAAGATTCATGCACAGCTGACCGAGGATCTGGGCGCCCCGCCTGAAGAAGTGTTTGCCTACGTCGACCCCGAACCGCTGGCGGCGGCCTCACTCGGCCAGGTCCACAGGGCCCGGCTGGAAGACGGCAGCGAGGTGATTCTGAAGGTCCGGCGTCCCGGCATTCGTCCCGTGGTCGAGGCTGATCTTCGTCTGCTGCAACGCCTGGCCGAGATCGTGGAGAGCGAAGTCGAGGAACTGGAACGCTATCGACCCCAGCTGCTGGTGCGCCAGTTTTCAGGATCACTGCGTCGCGAGCTCGATTTTGCCGCCGAATGCCGCAACGCGGAGCGTATCGGTGCGGCGTTTGCGGAACAGGATGAACTGGTCGTGCCAACGGTGTACTGGGAGTGGAGCGGCGAGCGTCTGAATGTCCAGTCGTATCTGGACGGCATTTCGGGCAGCGACCTCGCCGGCGTTGACGAAGCCGGCCTTGATCGTCATGCCATTGCCGCGGCCGGCACCCGGATTATCCTGCGCATGATTCTGGAACACGGGTTCTTCCACGCCGACCCGCACCCCGGCAACGTCAAGTACATGCCGGGTGACCGCATCGGCCTGATGGATTTCGGCATGGTTGGACGCCTGTCGGAGAACCGGCGGCAGGAGGTCGCCGAACTGCTCTACGGGCTGGTCTCGCGAGACGCCGATCTGGTGGCGACCACGCTGATCGACTGGAGCGAAAGCGAAGACACGATCAGCGACACCTTGCGCGACGATATCTCCGAATTCATCGACCACTATCACGGTGTGCCGCTGGAGCAGCTGGATATGGGGCGCATGATCGGCGAAATCACCGGCGTGCTGCGAAACCACCATCTGATGCTGCCGGCTGAACTGGTGCTGATGCTCAAGGCCTTTATCACCATGGAGGGCATGGGGCGCTCCCTGGATCCTGATTTCGACATGGCCAAGGAGGCCGCTCCCATCATCGAGGATGTGCTGCGCGCACACTATTCGCCGGTCAACATGGCCAAACGCATGCAAAAAGGCCTGGCCGACAGTCTCAAGATGCTCGGTTCCCTGCCGTCTGATCTCAGTCGGCTGATGCGTGCCATACGCCGCGGCCGCATCGAGGTGCATGTCGATATCCAGTCCTTGAAAGAGGTAGGTTATCGTCTTGATCGCGCGGCCAGCCGGCTGACCCTGGGCGTTGTGACCGCAGCGCTGATCATTGGCTCGGCCATCGTGCTCAATGTCCAGAGCGATCGCGAGGCCTTTGGCCTGCCCCTGTTCGGCCTGCTGGGCTTTATTGGCGCGGCGCTGGGTGGGGTCTGGCTGCTGTTTTCGATCTGGCGCAGCGGCCGTGATGACTAGAACAATGTCTGGACCTGGAGGGACCAGGTCCATGACTGGACGCCCGAGCTGCCGGCGGGTGGATCGTTGGTAACCAGCATCGAGCGCGCGGAATACCCATCGTTGAGTTCAAAGTCGAAGCAAACCGGCTCAGTCGGCTGATCGGGCAGGGCATCCATCAAGGCGCTGAACGAGGCATATTGGCCGGCCGTTTCGCAGGAACTGCTCGCGTCGTGGTAACTGGTATTACGTTGAGCGCTGTCCTTGTCTGTGCCATTCACAATCAGTCGGGCACCGTTCGGCATGCGGTGCAGCATGGCCTGGTCGAGGCGCAGCGGTATCACGTCGTGGACAACAATCTGCCCAAGATCAATCAACCAGGCACTACCGGCACCCACGGTGGTGAGCTTTGGCCTTTGTTCCGATGAGAACACCTGCTCGGCAATCACCGCCGTCGTTTCGTCAACCCCCAGGCCCAAACCGGTCCCGGTCTGGGTGAGCAGCTGGAGCAGGCGGAACTGCCGCCACCGTTCAGAGAAATGGGTATCGACAATCCCCGCTTCAAAGCTGCCCAGACCGCCACGGCGGAAGGTCAGGCTGTCGCCCCCAAGCCCCGCAGGGCAGTTTCCGGCACGATCACAGCTCGCGGGCGGAGGCGATCGTTCCACGGCGCCGTCGAGCAGGGCGCGCGTGCTGCTGCCGTTGCTGATCATGACGGGCCCGGATTGCACGGCAGCGCCTGCGCTGGTGCCGCCCAGGACCAGGTCCCCGGCATGCAGGCGTTGGATCAGCAGTTCATGCTCCGGGGTGGAGTGTCCGTCCGGTGTGAGGAAGGCCTGCAGGGTCAGCGACTGATCGCCGCCGTTGAGAAACAGACCGTCGATTTGTCGCATCAGCGCCGAGCCCGCTTCGGGCTGCCGGCAGAAATTTGTCTGTTCGGCGTACAGATCCGGGTAGACGCGCGCTCTCTCCCAGCTGCCGAGGACGGCGGCCTGGTGTTTGCCCAGTTGATTGCACTGACCCGCGTCGCGCGCGGCCCGGACGGCCCCGTCCAGCGGCAGCCAGACAACGTCTGCCCCGGCCTGCGCAAAGACCTGCAGATAGAACTCAAGCGCATCGTATGGGTCGCGCGAGGAAGCGGTGGAGACGGCAATCAGGGGCCGCTCGCGTCCGTTGCGTTCGGCCGCCATGGCGACAAAAGCACGGAATATCTCGACCGATTCGCGGCGCTTTGAGTCGTCCAGCCGCACGTGCTCGCGTTGATCAACCACGGGTTCTTGCAGGTGGTCGAGCAGCTGCGACCAGGCTCTGGCATCAGACTGATCAAGCAACTGCTGTCCGGACAGGTTGGCACCGCGTGCCGCCTGAATGCGACGGGTCAGTTCGCGCCGGCTAAGCGCTTCGGTCTTGCCGATTTGCTGTAATAAGTCGATCCAGCCGGAAGCCGTCTGCGCTCCGGTGTCCAGGCTGTTTTGCCAGCGCTCAAGATTGTCGGCATTGACGCGGAATGCATGGGCACGAAGTGCATCAGTCGGCCATTCCGGCAAGTCTGCGCATTGCTCCGGCGACATGGAACTGCACACCGGCAGACTGCCGCCGGCGAGCATCAGCTGGGCCTGCCCGATCGCCGGGAGCAAAAATACCAGCGCCAGAGCAATCTGGCCCGATCGGGCCAGTCTCACAAGGCCACCGGGACCGAGCGCAACATCGCTGCGATGGCGCCGTAGTCAACGTCGCCGTTGTCCAACCGCCGCCGCTCATCGGGTAAGGAACAGACGATCTCGCCCATGGCCTCGAAGCCGCCGAGCACGCCGCGCAAACCTTCCGCGCGCGAGCGAGTTTGGTGCCGGGGGATGATGTAGAGATCCAGATGCGGCCGGTCCGGCGCTGTGCAGGCGATGATGTTGACCGTGGCATCATCCAGCGAACCGCTGCCGCGCTGCCAGCTTTCGATCCAAGCCAGTGCTGAAGACAGAACGGAATCAATCGGCCCGCCCCAGTGCAGAAATGTCAGCGGGTAGACCGTTTCCACACGAGTCTGATCTGGCTGAAGTCTTGCTGCGGTTTCCAGCGGCATTTGCTCATAGCCCCGCGCTCTTGGCAGGAAGTGGAAATGCAGGTGATGGGGAATCGAGGCGCCGGCTCCAACACCGTTGTAGAAGCCGATCCAGCCCGGCAAGGCCGAAGATAGCGTGGCCAGATCGCCGGTCAAGTCGAAGAGTGACGGGGCAGACGGCGCTTTCCAGTGCTGCGGCACGTGATGCTTGCTGGCGACCACGGTATGACCAGGCAGCAACGGGTAGGGATTCATCCAGGCGGTGTAGCGCTCGCCTGCAAGAGGCAGGTCAAAGCCCAACTCTGATCCCTGATGCTGCCAGAAGATGTTGTGCCGGCACAAGAAGCAGCCGTTGTGAACCTGCCGTCGAGACAAGTCCCGGACTGCGCTGCTGGCGCTGAATCGACGCGCGCGCGCAGGGTTGAACTGAGCGCTGAAAAATCGGCCTGGTTGATAGGGACAGGGCATCTGGTAGCGCACGAACTCCTGCAATTCATCCTGAATGAAGCCGGATTCCACCTGATGGGCGCGAAGTGCGTCCAGTGCTGCGCCCAGCCCTGACAGAAGCCGAGTCTGTTCCAGCTCCCGATTCAGATCATCCCAGTCTTCAAGGTAGGCTTGTTGGCACAGGGAATCCACGATTCGTTTTCAGCGTCGGCGCAGGTCAGAGGATACGCGCCAGTATAATCGGGCACCTGTGGATCAATCGACTGGAGAGCAAAATGAGAGGCGATAGCCTCGTTATCGAGGATCATCACGAGCGTGCCGCCGTCGGTATTCAACAGTTGATGCAGGCAGATGCCCGGGTTCCCAGTGAGCGCTTTGTCGTGTCTGTAGCGGGCGAATCAGGTGCCGGCAAATCGGAAATCGCCGAGGCGTTGGCTCAGCAATTCGAGTCCGTCGGCCGCAAGCCCATCGTGCTGCAGCAGGACGATTATTTTGTTCATCCGCCGCGCAGTAATGACCGCGTGCGCCGCCAGGACATCGGCTGGGTGGGCCCCAGCGAGGTCAGGCTGGATCTGATGGAGGAGCATCTGGAACTGTTCCGGCAGGGTGCCCGCCTGACCAAGCCGCTGGTTCGGTACCTAGAGGATCATATCGATGAGATTGAGGTTGATCTGGCCCCGTTCGACGTGGCCGTTGTGGAAGGCACTTACGTCACCCTGCTCAAGCATGTTGATACACGCGTATTTCTGACGCGTGATTACCACGCCACGCGAGCCCATCGCGAGAAGCGCCGGCGGCACGACTCGGAACTCGACCCCTTTATCGACCAGGTGCTGGCTGTAGAGCACAGCATTATCGCGCCTCATCGGATGCTGGCCGATATCCTGGTGCATGAGGATTACTCGGTGGCGCCCCGACATCCCCAGCCCGATCCTCACAATACCGAACAAGGACTGTCATGAAAATTGCGTTCCTGAATCCACAGGGCAATTTCGATCGTAACGACTCCTATCTGACCGAGCATCCTGATTTCGGAGGGCAGCTGGTATACGTCAAGGAGGTCGCGCTGGCCATGGGTCGGCTGGGCGTGCAGGTCGATGTGCTGACCCGTCAGGTGCGTGATCCGGAATGGTCGGGTTTTGAAACGTCACTCGATGATTTTGGTGAGTTGGCCGAGCAGGTACGGATCGTGCGCCTGCCCTGCGGTGGTGAGCGCTTCCTGGCCAAGGAGAAGCTGTGGCCTCATCTGGGGGAAATGGCGGATGCCATCGCAACCTTTTATGGAGATCAGCCGCCGGATTTTCTGACCGCCCACTACGCCGATGGGGGGTATCTGGCGGCGCTGGTGCAGGCCAGGCTAGGGGTCGGGTTTACCTTTACCGGCCATTCGCTGGGCGCACAAAAGCTCGACAAGCTGGCCGGCGCTGGCGCGAGTTTTGATGCTCTGGAAGACCGTTATCGGTTTTCCAGGCGCATTGCGGCCGAGCGGTTGGCAATGGATCGGGCCAACCGGATCATCACGTCCACCGACGAAGAGCGTCGCGGACAGTACGGCCACGCGCTTTATCACGGTGCGGTTGATCCGGCAGACGACGGCAAGTTCAGGGTTATTCCGCCGGGGATCAATACCGACATCTTCCACGCCGATGATTCGAAGGATGACCGGGCGGTGCTGAAGCGGCTTGGTGCCATGGTGCAAGCGCCTGATGCGCCTCATGTTGTCGTGGCCAGCCGGCTGGATCCGAAAAAGAACGTGGCCGGCGTGGTCGAAGCGTTCTGTCGCAGTGAAGACCTGGCATCGAATGCGTATCTTGCGCTGTTCGTGCGTGGTGTCGATGATCCATGGCAGGGGATCGAGGCACTGCGCGCCGATGAGCAGGCCGTGCTGCAGCCGATTCTTGAGCGCATTGCCGCTGCAGGCTTGAAAGACCGGGTCTCATTCATCAATGCCCGATCTCAGCGGGAACTGGCGACGGCCTACCGGTTGTTTGCTGCCAGCGGCTCCGTTTTTGCCTTGCCGTCATTGTTCGAGCCTTTCGGCCTGGCCCCGATCGAGGCGGCTGCATGCGGGCTGGCGGTTGTGGCGACCCGCAACGGCGGGCCTTCGGAGATCTTTGCCGACGGGGCGGGTGTGCTGATGAACCCTGAAGATCCGGAAGAGATGGCCGAGAGCTTCCTGACCGGTCTGCGCCGCCACGGCGAATTCGCCGCCAAAGGGGTCGAACGCGTGCTTTCGACCTACACGTGGGACAAGACCGCGGCCGCGTACCTGGAAACAATTGAACAGGCGCTTGACACGGTTGGCTTGGCTTCCAGCCCGGATGGCAGTAGCAGCCTGGATGCCTCAGAACGCATCAAGGCCTATCTGCGCGGTCTTTGATCCTTGGTTTCCAGGGATCAAGGCAGAATCAAACGCGCTGACCGGGGTGGTGTGGGTAGTCTGCCGGCTGATAGCTGCGACCCTGACCCAGCATTTCTCGATTGACGACGACGATGCCGGTCTCGGAGACATGATATCGCTTCGCATCGGACGCCGGGTCGTGGCCGATGACGGTGTTCTCCGGCACGATGCAGCCATTGTCAAGCAGCACGTTCTTCAGCTTTGAGCCGTCTCCGACATAACAGTTCGGATGCATCAGCACGCCGTCAAGA
>SKIE01000109.1 GCA_007116585.1 Wenzhouxiangella sp.
CATGTCAGGCCAGCTCCTCGACCATGGCCTGGAGTACGTCGGACTCCCTGCTTAGCGGAATCCACGGGGCTCGATACAAGGGCACCGCTCGCCCGAGCAGTCGCCCGAGCTGGGCGTCGTGCAGCTTTCTGTGTTCTTCCAGCTGGCGCAGTTGTCGGCGCGCCATGTCGGTGTCAGGCGCACAGGCCTGGTCCAGGTCCGCGTCGGCCGTGCCATTCAGCCAGGCCTGGTATCGGTCTGGCGCATCGGCACCGATGTCCGGCAGGAGGTTGTTGCAGACCACGGCTTCAAAGCGATAGGGGGTTTCATCGTGAACCTGGTCGAGCAGTTCCGCGGTTTCGTCCACGGGCAGTTCCTCCGGCGTGGTGACCGCAATCAGACCGGTCAGATCGCGATCAGCGAGGATGGCGTCGATTTCGCGCGAGCGATCGGCCACGTTGCCGCTGGCCACCATGTCCAGCGCCGCCTGGGGGAAGCGCAGCATGGCCAGCGCGTGGCCGGTGGCCGGGGCGTCGAGCACGATCCGGTCCCAGTAGGGTCGGCGCCCGCGCTTGCGTCCCAGTTCGTACCAGAGCTTGCCCAGCGGAATCAGCGAATCCAGACCGGGCAGGGCGCCGGTCAGCACCTGAAACAAGGTGTTACGGGCGATCAGCCGGGTGATGAACGGGACTTTGAACGCGACCGACAGGTACTCTTCGATGGCCGGCTGCACACGCAGATTCATGCCCCAGAGGTTTTCCCGGATCGGCGCCAGTGCGTAGCGCGGCGTGAAATCGGGAAAGAACCGCCCGCCCCGCGGTGACTCCGACATTTCCACCCACAGCGTGCGTTCCCCGCGCCGGGCCGCGCGCACGGCCAGGGCCGCGCTGATCAGGCTTTTCCCCACGCCGCCCTTGCCGGTAATAAACAGAAAGCGCCGGTCAAAGACCGGGCCGAGCGTCCTTTGCAGATTCGGTTCCGCCACGGCAGGGATCAGCTTTCGGGCGGGAGGAACAGCTCGTGACTGTCGACAAAGACCCGGTAGCTGGCGATGTCGCGATCAAGTGCCTCGCTGAACTCGAAGACCGAGAAAAACGGAAAAGCGAAGGCCTTGCCGTCGGCGCTGCGCAGATAGTGGACCGTGCCTTCGACCAGCAAATCGCCGTCGGCGCGCCAGTGATGGATCACCTCGTGCTGAATTTTGTCGAGCAGGCCAAAGATCATCTCGGCCCCCGCGGCGATCGTGGCCTGGCCCTGGGCGGCAGGCTGGTTGGCGAAGCGGAACTGTCCGTCGGCGGCAAAGTGCCGTGCGAAACCCTCGGCGTCCATTTGGTCAATGGTGCCGAAGAATTGCGCCAGCCAGCGCTCGCTCGACGCGGTCTCGTTAGCGTGGGTGGTGTTGCCGGGCATGGTGGTCTTGTGCGGGATTGGATAACAAAGGCTACAACGTACAATACCGCGATGAGCAGCAAAGATTCGAAGTTGTCGCGACGCGAGTTGTTCGGGCGTCTGGTTGGTCGGTCGCGCAGCGACGCCATGGCCGAAAAGTCCCCCGATAGCCACCCGTCGACCCTGCGCGCCGACGAGCTGCTGCGTGCCGGCGAGTATCAAAAAGCCTCCGAGCTTTACGCCCGCCTGATCCTGCGCGAGCCTGACTTTTCTGAAGGCTACCGCAAACTGGGCTGGTGTTATCTGCGCCTGGGCGAGACGCAGGAAGCCCGTCGCGTGCTCGAGCAGTTGCTGGAACAACAGCCGGATGACGCGACGGCGCTGCTCTACGTCGGCTTGAGCCACGCTCACGAGGGAGCTGCGGAGAAAGCCGTCACCGTCTGGCAGCACGTGCACGACTACAACCGCATTGTGGTTCAGCGCGAGATCAATCTGGTCCAGTTCCTGAGTCAGAGTGGACAAGTGCCCAGCGCCGAGGAACTGGTTGAAAAGATTGAACAGGCGATTGCCGAGCAGAACGTCATGCCCGGCAGTCAGGGCGTTTACTATTAACATGGCAACGAAATACCGACGGTATTCGTTGCACGGCATTTGCGGCGCATGTCCGCAAATGCCTTCGCTTCGCGGCCCCGGCCGTACCGTCCGGGCGTTAACGCGCTTCACGTGACCAGCGACCAACCGGCCATTCCCGCGCGTGAGTTCCTGAACCTGTGGTGGCAGGTGGCGATCCTGAGTTTCGGCGGGCCGGCGGCGCAAATCGGCGTCATGCAGCGCCTGATTGTCGACGACAAACAGTGGCTGCCCCAGGAAGAGTTCAACCACGCGCTGAACTTCTGCATGCTGCTGCCCGGACCGGAAGCCCAGCAGTTGGCCACCTACATCGGCTGGCGGCTCAAGGGCGTGCGCGGCGGCCTGGCCGCCGGGATACTGTTTGTCGTGCCCGGGGCGCTGGTCATGCTGGGGCTGAGCCTGCTGTATGTGACCGTCGGCCAGACCGGCTTCGTCGAAGGCCTGTTGTTCGGGCTCAAGTGCGCGGTGCTCGCTATTGTGGCCCAGGCCCTGCTGCGCATGGCGGGAAAAGTCGTTGTCGGTCGCGTGGCCGGACTGATTGCCGCCGGCGCTTTCGCCGGCATGTTCCTGTTCGACCTGCCGTTTCCGCTGATCATCGCGGCGGCGGCGCTGGCCGGCTGGTGGTTGTACGGGGAGAGCAAGCCGAGCCTGGCCGGGGCGCCTGTTATAAGCAGCGTGCCTATCCGGGTATCGGTATGGGTACTGATGCTTTGGCTCGGACCTTTGGGCTTGCTGTGGTTATGGCTGGGCAGCGAGTCGGTATGGACCCAGCTTGGCGGGTTTTTCAGCCTGGTCTCGATGATGAGTTTTGGCGGTGCCTACG
>SKIE01000372.1 GCA_007116585.1 Wenzhouxiangella sp.
CCCGCTTCATGCGGCTGACCGCCGATTTCAACGTGCGTGGCGGCATTTACACCGCGGTCGTGGCCGAGCACCGAGCCGAGGGCTGGCAAGCATCGGAGCCGGTTCACCTGCCCTGAGATGACGTTGCCTCCGCTTCCTCAAGCGGCAGCATCGGCGTGATCTCCGAGGCCTGGTACAGGTCTTCCACCAGCGCTTCGAGGCGCTGCCGGGTCAGCTGGCGCTCGATGCCGTCCCGGACGCTGTCCAGGGATGGGGCCTGCAGGGGGCGCCTGTCGGTAATTTTCAGCAGACGCCAGCCCTGTGGCGTCTGCAAAGGCTCTGGTAGCACGTCCCCGACTTCAGCTTCCGCCAGCACCGGGCCCAGCTCCGGCCCGAGCTGACTGCCATCGACCCAGCCGGTCGGTTCGACCGGCAAGCCGCCCCCTGCGCATCCTGCCTGAGCGTGTCGAAATCGACTTCGCCGTCCTCCAGCGCCGCCAGCTGAAGCAGTGCTGCGGATTGGGAGGGATAGACGATGGTTTCGAGCCGGAACTGATGGCTGCCCGATCGCTCGAGCTGGGCCTCGAACGTGGCTCGAATGTCTTCGTCGGTCACCGGATACTGCTCATAGATGCGCGTGAAGTACTGCACCTGAAGCGTTTCCAGGTCGCGAATCAGGCGCTGAGCGCGCACTCTCGGCTCGTCGGCCAGCCCTTCGCGCTGCGCGGCGTTGGCGACGGCGCGTAGACGGATCAACTCGTCGAGCAGTTCGCGCATGGCCTCGTGATCGTTTTCGTCGATATTGCGCTGGCCCATCATGAATTCCAGCATCGGCAGCGACACGGGCTCGCCGTCGACTTCGACAAGAATGACGTCCTCCGGATCAATCAACCCGGTCGGTTCGGATTGGCAACCGACCAGCACACCCGCAAGCACAAGGGCGGCGAGCAGTCTAGTGGTCTTCATCGGGTGTCAGTGCTTCGATATTGAGTGCGTGGATATCGGTGGTCATCAACTCGCCCATGGCCGCATACACCAGCCGATGCCGGGTCAGCCGCGGGAGATTGTCGAAGGCGTTGCTCACCACCTTGACCCGGAAATGGCCGCGACCGTCGCGCGCGCCGGGATGGCCGACGTGTAGGTGCGACTCGTCAATTACGTCCAGGTCACTGGGTTCAAGATCAGTGACCAGGCGCTCGCGGATCATGGCAACGCGTTCAGCCGTCATGGCAGCACCGCCTTGTAGGGCACAACTTCCGCATCCTCCCAGGCGCCGGATTCGATATAGGGATCGGCGTCAGCCCACGTTCTGGCCTGGGCCAGATCGTCGAATTCAGCCACGACCAGCGAGCCGACAAAGCCGGCCGGCCCCGGATCTTCCGAATCAATGGCCGGCAGCGGGCCCGCCGTGAGCAAACGACCCTCGTCACGTAACTGGTGAAGTCGGGCCAGGTGACGTTCCCGCGCCTCAGCGCGCTGGGCCAGACTGTCGTCGCTGTCGCGCCCGATAATCATGTAAAGCATTGGCAAACCGCGTCATCATTGATTGGTGAGGGCAAAGTGTAACGCGCCGGCCGTCAGTATCCAGACCGGTTGCGATAGCGGCTACACTGGCGCCATGGAAACTGTCACCCCCAGCGCCGAGCAGCAGGAAATGCCCTTCGCCATTGTTCAGGGCGCGCCGGTACTGAAACTGCCGGACGATCTCTACATCCCGCCGGATGCGCTGGAGGTCTTTCTCGAGGCCTTTGAAGGGCCGCTGGATCTCCTGCTTTACCTGATCCGGCGCCAGAACCTGGACATCCTCGACATTCCCATCGCCGAAATCACGCGGCAGTACACCGGATATATCGAAATGATGGCCGGCCTGCGCCTGGAGTTGGCCGCGGAGTACCTGGTCATGGCCGCGATCCTGGCCGAGATCAAGTCCCGTATGCTGCTGCCGCGGCCGCAGCCGGATGAGGAAGATGAAGGCGATCCGCGGGCCGAACTGATCCGGCGACTGCAGGAATACGAGCGCTTCAAACAGGCGGCCGAAGATCTGGATGCCCTGCCGCGGCTGGAACGTGATCTGGCGCTGGCCTCGGCTGCGGCGGAGCCGCCGGGTGAAGTCCGGGTGCCGCCCGAGGTGGATCTGCGCGAACTGCTGCTTGCCCTTCGCGACGTGATGGCGCGCGCCGAAATGCTGGCCCATCACCAGGTCCAGAGCGAGCCGTTGAGCGTGCGCGAGCGCATGAGCCGCATCGTCGGGCTGGTCTCTGCCGATCAGTTTGTGGAGTTCAGCCAGTGCTTTGATCTCGACGAGGGCCGCATGGGTGCGGTGGTGACCTTTCTAGCCCTGCTGGAGCTGCTGCGGGAACATCTGATCGACCTGGTTCAGCAGGAGCTGTTCGGGACGATCTACCTGCGCAGTCCGGCCAGCTGATTTCGCGGGAGTACGCATGGAAATTGCCTATCTGAAAATGGTAGTTGAGGGCGCCTTGCTGGCGGCCGGCGCTCCGCTAAGCCTGAACCAGCTCAACGCCCTTTTCCCCGATGAGGAAAAACCCGGTCATGGTGCGCTGAAGGAGGCGCTGGCCGCGCTTGACTCGGATCTGGAAGGCCGCGCCGTCGAGCTGACCGAGGTCGGCAGCGGCTATCGCATCCAGGTGCGGGCGCGCCTGATGCCGATTGTTGCCCAGCTGTGGAGCGAAAAGCCGCCGCGCTACTCGCGCGCGCTGCTGGAGACACTGGCCATCATCGCCTACCGGCAGCCCATCACCCGTGGTGAAATCGAGCAGATTCGAGGCGTGTCGCTGAGCGCCAACATATTGCGGACGCTGCAAGAGCGCGAGTGGATCA
>SKIE01000348.1 GCA_007116585.1 Wenzhouxiangella sp.
CCGTGGTCGATTTCTGCCGGCAGGCAGACACAAAGCCCCGTGTGCTGGTCTCGGCCTCGGCCGTGGGCTATTACGGCGACCAGGGCGAGCGTGAAGTGACCGAGGACACGGAACCCAACGACGAATTTGCCCATCAGCTGTGCCGGACCTGGGAGGCCGAAGCCGAACGAGCGGTCGACCTCGGCGTGCGCGTCGCGCGCCTGCGCATCGGCCTGGTGCTGGATGACGGCGGCGGCATGCTGGCGCGGACCAAGCCGATCTTCAAGCTGGGCGCCGGCGGCAAGCTGGGCGACGGCAAGCAGTACATGCCCTGGATTCATCGCATGGATATGGTGCGAGCCATTCGCTTCCTGATCGAGACCGACGGGCTTGAGGGCCCGTTCAACGGCTCGGCCCCCCACCCGGTGACCAACGCCGAGTTCACCCGCAGCCTGGGCAAGGCGCTGAACCGACCGGCCGTTCTGCCCGCGCCTGCGCTGGCGCTGAAACTGGCCTTCGGCGAAATGTCGCGCCTGTTGCTGACCGGCGCGCGCATGGTGCCCAAGCGCCTGGAAGACGCCGGCTTCGAGTTTCGCTTTCGCGAGCTCGACGATGCCCTGGCCGATATTTTCGGGCGCTGAATGCGGACTGACATTCCATGCTGACGCCCGAAGAACTTGTCATTGCCCTGCTGGCCATGGTGCCCTTCGCCCTGATCCCGACCGCCGTGGGCTGGTGGCGCGGCCACCCCCGGCTCGGCGCCCTGTTTGCGCTGAACACGCTGGGGCTGGTGGTGTTCGGTATCGGCTGGATTCTGGCCCTGATCTGGGCCATCACCGTGCCGGAGCAGTCAGCCCGGAAACCACAATAGCCAGCCCGGACCAAACCTGCTCACGATCGGCAAGCCGCTGATTTGACGTGGGTCATGACTCTGCCGCCGGTTCGCGCTAGACTGGCTTCAGTCTCTCTGGAGTCGTGCGCATGCCGATCCAATGGCGCAAGCAGATGAGCGTGGGCAACCTCATCATTGATCTGGACCATCGCTACCTGCTCAGCCTTATCAATCAGGTGGAATATGCCCTGCGGCACCCTGAAGAGTCAGACCAGCTGAAGCTGTCGCTGGAGCAACTGGCCGACTACGCCCGCGAGCATTTCGCCCGCGAGGAGCAGCTGCAGCTGCGCATTCAGCACCGCGGCTACATGAAACACAAGATGGCGCACCAGAACCTGCTCGATCGGCTCGACCGGATCAGCGCCGAAATCCTGGCTGAAGAAGACCCGGAAGCGCTGAAGCAGCGCCGCAGCGAAATCACCCGGCTGCTTCGCGACTGGCTGCTGGACCACGTCCTGAAGGAAGACATGAAGATGAAGCCGGATCTGGAGCAACTGCCGCCCAACGCCGTCGGCTGACGCGATGGATATTGCCACGCTGGCCGGGCTGATTTTCGGCGTCGTCGTGATTCTCACGGCGATCATGGTCTCGTCGGGGATCACGATTTTCATCAACGTGCCCGGGCTGCTGATGGTCTGCGGCGGGACCTTCGCTGCCACCTTGATCAAGTTCCCGTTCGAGCAGGTGCGCGGCGCCTTCAAGGTCGCCGGCCAGGCCTTCACCAAGCGCGAGGAACAGCTCGAAACGCTGATCGAGCAGGCCACAACGCTGTGCACCACCGTGCGCAAGGGTGGCCTGCTGGCGCTGGAAGACGCCCCGGTCGACAACGCGTTTTTCAAAAAAGGCCTGCAGTTGTGCGCGGACGGCAACCCGGGCGAGTTCATTCGCGACGTATTGACCCGCGAGATGGAGCAATCCTACGAACGCCACCAGGTCGGCCAGGAAATCTGGCGCGCGATTGGCGAATCGGCACCGGCTTTCGGCATGATCGGCACGCTGGTCGGGCTGGTGCAGATGCTGGTCAACCTGGACGACCCGTCGCAGCTCGGACCCGGCATGGCCCTGGCCCTGTTGACCACGCTGTACGGGGCGCTGTTTGCCAACCTGGTCGCGCTGCCGATTGCCGACAAGCTCGGCATCCGCTCGAACCAGGAGCACATCGCCAACTCGCTGATCGTCGAGGCTGTCGTGGGCATCCAGCAGGGCGCCAACCCGCGCGTGCTGCACGAGATGCTCGAAGCCTATCTGCCCAGCCGGGAGCGCACCGAGTACGATCCCAGGCGCGCCACCGCTCCCGCACCCGGCGAGGGGTCGTAAATGGTGCCGCGCCAGCGCAAGCAGCAGAAAGGCGCGCCCATGTGGATGGTCACCTTTGCCGACATGATGACCCTGCTGGTGACGTTTTTCGTGCTGCTGATGTCGTTCGTGATCATCGATCAGCAGCGCTATCGTATCCAGGCCGAATACATCCGGGCCGGTTTTACCGCCAGCGTGTTCGAACAGCTGACCGGCCGCGTACAGGACATCACCATTGCCGATGAGCGCGGTTCCATCATCCCGGCCTTTCCGACCGTGCCGTCCGCGCCCGACCTGATGGAAGAACAGGTGATCGAGCCGCAGGACACGGCCGAACTGGCCGACCGCGGAGAACCCAGCCCGGCCGAGCAGGTTGAGGCTACGCTGACCGATGCCCTGAGCGAAATGATTGACCTGGGCGATGTCGCGGTGGAGCGCATGGAGGATGAGGTCATCATCCGGCTGCAGGACCAGTTTGCCTTCGAGCTCGGCAGCGAGCAGATTCAGCCGCAGTTCCGGAGCATGCTGCTCGAGATCAAGCGCCTGCTGCGCGACATCCGCGGCGAGTTCCTGGTGTCCGGCCACACCGACAACCTGCCCATCTCCACCGTCAGATTTCGCTCCAACTGGGAACTGTCGGCAGCGCGCGC
>SKIE01000340.1 GCA_007116585.1 Wenzhouxiangella sp.
GAGGTCAGCGCGCGTTATCAGCATCGACTGGGGCGAATGACGTTGGTCAGTGAGCGCAAGCTCTATCCGCTGGTCGGCGTGTGGCCGGATCGATTGATTGCGCATCGGTTTGCCGCCATCGGCGATGCTGCCGTTGGCATGCACCCTGTAACGGCGCATGGCTTCAATCTTGGCCTGGCCAGTGTCGATGCGCTGGCTCGCCGCGTGCGCGATGCCTGCCGCGACGGTCGCTCCCATGCCTCGGATGAAGTGTTGCGCGGGTACCAGAGTGAGCATCGGCGCGCCAGCGCGCCCTTGTATCTTGCCACCGGTGCGGTGGTCAGCCTTTACACCAGCCGCTCTCGGCCCGCGCGCTGGTTGCGCCGGGCCGCGTTGCGGGGCGCCAATCGGCTGCCGCCGTTCAGACGCTTGATCGCCCGTACGCTGACCGACCGCACGGGCTAAAGGTAATGGACGCCGTCAATGAACTGGGCATGATGCCGGCATTGATGGCCGGTATTACGCTCAGCGCGGCGTCCGGGTTGCGCGTGTTTTTGCCGCTGCTCGCAGTCGGCCTGGCAGGCCGCGCCGAATGGCTGCAGCTTGGAGAGTCCTTTGCCTGGCTGGCCTCGGAGCCCGTGCTGCTGGTGTTGGCAATCGCTGCGCTGCTTGAAACCGGTGCCTACTACGTGCCGCTGGTCGATAACCTGCTGGATCTTGTGGCAACGCCGGCGGCAGTGGGCGGCGGCACGGTGGTGCTGGCGGCGCTGATGCCGGAGATGGACGGTTTGCTGCAGTGGGCCGGAGCGCTCACCGTTGGCGGCGGGGCGGCCGGCATCGTACAGACCGCGACGGTGTTGACACGGGGCTTGTCCACGGCCAGCAGCGGCGGCCTGGCCAATCCGGTGGTGGCGACCGGTGAAACGGGCGGAAGCCTGGCCCTGGTCGGCATGGCGGTGTTCGTGCCGATCATTGCCGGCGTGCTGGTGCTGGCAGGCCTGATTGGCCTGCTGGTCTGGGTGTTCAGGCTGCTGTTCAGGCGTCGCCGCCTGCAGCGGGGCGAGGCATAAAAAAGCCCGCCTTCGTGGCGGGCTTTTTCAAACAAAGCGAAGGTGTGATCTGGCTCAGGGCGTAATCACTGCGTCGATGACGTGGATGATGCCGTTGCTGGCTTCGATGTCCACCGTGACAACGTTCGCCTCGTCCACCTGCACGCCGCCCTCTCCCACAGTAATGGTGATATCAGATCCCTGCAGGGTTGTGGCGCTGTCGAGTTCGACGACTGCGGCAGAAGTGACTGCACCTTCGACGACGTGGTAGGTCAGGATGGCGGTCAGCGTATCCTGATCAGCCAGAATGGCGGCCAGGTCGTCCTCGGGAATCGCTCCGAATGCTTCATCCGTGGGCGCAAAGACGGTGAAAGGGCCTTCACCTGCCAGCGCATCACTCAGCCCGGCCTGTTCAATGGCGGTCAGCAAGGTGGTGAATTGACCAGCGCCAGCGGCGACTTCCAGAATGTTCGGTTCAGCTTCACTGCTCTGATAGGCCAGCGCATTGGCGGATACGAGCAAGGCGGTTGCGGAAGCGATAGCGGTTGCCAGAATCGACTTTTTCATGTTTGGATAGCTCATGCAGTTAGTGGGAAGCCGGAGTATCGCGTCAGGGCATCGTCGCCGCATCAAGGTTTCATCAGCTTTGAGTGAGTGCCGCGTCGAGTATTTGTGAGCCCGTTACCTGATTTGTCCCGATTCACCCTTTATTGGCTGGCTTGAAGGCAGGGTGGAAATTGTTGTTATCGTCTTGGAGTCTGTGTGAATTCAATCGTAGCTGCTCGTCTATTGGTCCAGTGCCTGGAGTCTGAGGGCGTTTCTCAAATCTTTGCCGTCCCCGGAGAGGAGAATCTCGATCTGCTCGAAGCCTTGCGCGGCTCGTCGATCCGCTTGATTCTGACCCGTCATGAACAGGCGGCGGGTTTCATGGCTGCCTGCCAGGGCAGGCTGACGGGCAAGCCCGGCGTGGTGTTGTCGACACTCGGGCCGGGTGCCACCAACCTGGTCACGGCCGCGGCTTACGCCGAGCTGGGTGCCATGCCGGTGGTCATGATTACTGGCCAGAAGCCGATCAAGACCTCCAAGCAGGGCCATTTCCAGATCGTCGATGTGGTTGATCTGATGCGGCCTGTCACGCGCTACACCCGCCAGGTGGTGTCCGGTGCATCGATTCCCGCGCGCGTGCGTGAAGCATTCCGCCAGGCCGAGGAAGAGCGCCCGGGCGCCACCCATCTTGAGGTGCCCGAAGATATCCTGCGTGAACAGGTGGAGGGGGCGCCGATGGTGCCAAGCCGCGCCCGTCGTCCCGCCGCTGAACACAAGGCAGTAACCCTGGCCATCGCCGCCATTGAGCGGGCGCAGCGACCGTTGTTGATGGTCGGCGCCGGGGCCAACCGCAAACTGACGGCACGCATGTTGCGGCGGTTTGCCGATCGTTTTGGTATTCCGTTTTTCACCACCCAGATGGGCAAGGGTGTGATTGATGAGACGCACACGGGCTGGGTCGGCAACGCGTCGCTGTCAGACGGCGATTATGTCCATCGCGCCATTGACGCGGCAGACTGCATCATCAACGTTGGCCATGATGTGGTCGAAAAGCCGCCGTTTTTCATGCGTGAAGGCAACCGCATGGTCATCCACATCAACTTCTCCAGCGCAGAGGTGGATCAAGTCTATTTCCCGCAGCTTGAAGTGGTCGGCGATATTGCCAACGCCATCTGGCAGATTGGTGAACGCCTGGAGCGTCAAGCCCATTGGGACTTCGGCTTTGCCCGGAAAGTCCGCGCGGCGCTGGATCAGGACCTGGCCGGCAACGGCACGGATGAGGGCTTTCCGGTTCATCCACGCCAGCTGGTGCAGACCGTTCGCAAAGCCATGCCAGACGATGGCATCGTCACTCTGGACAATGGTTTGTACAAGGTGTGGTTTGCGCGCAATTATCAGGCGCGCAAGCCGAATACGGTGCTGCTGGACAATGCCCTGGCCACCATGGGCGCCGGTTTGCCGGTCGCCATGGGCGCGCGCCTCGTCCATCCGGATCGCAAGATTCTGGCTGTTTGCGGCGACGGGGGATTCATGATGAACTCGCAGGAACTCGAAACCGCAGTGCGGCTGAATATGGATCTGGTCATCCTGATCCTGCGCGACGACGCCTACGGCATGATTCGCTGGAAACAGCAGGATATGGATCTGCCCGATTTCGGGTTGGATTTCGGCAACCCGGATTTTGTGCGTTATGCTGAAAGTTATGGTGCAAACGGTCATCGCGTCGAAAAAGCCGCTGATCTGTTACCGACCTTGAACAACTGCCTCGCCCAGCCCGGCGTTCACCTGATTGACTGCCCCATTGACTATGGCGACAGCCAGCATGAGTTGATGGAAGCCATTCCGGAACGCAGCAAGGCGCTTGAGCTTTAATACTTCGACTCTCACCGAATGAACCAAAATTCCGATGTCTAAAACCTATCCGTATTACTTGGCCAATAGCCCCGTATACGCCAATACCGAGCTGTCCGTGGAGGACAAACACACCGGTGAAGTGGCCTATCGCGTGGCCATGGCAGATGCCGAGGTGGTCGATCAGGCGATCGCCGCCGCGGTCGATGCACGACGGCCCATGGCCGACTTTGCGGCCCACCGGCGCCGTGATGTTCTCAAGCACTGCGTGCAGCGCTTCCGCGAGCGCTACGATGAGTTGGTCGAAGTGCTGATTGTTGAAGGCGGCAAGGTCATCACCGATGCGCGAGGTGAAGTGGGGCGTTTGATCGAAAGCTTCGAGATCGCGGCCGAAGAAGCCACGCGTATTGGCGGTGAGGTGCTGCCAATGGATATTTCGGCGCGCTCGGAAGCCTTCTCCGGCATGTACAAGCGCGTGCCGATCGGGCCGGTGTCGTTGATCACGCCGTTCAATTTCCCCTACAACCTTGTGGCGCACAAGGTCGCCCCCGCTGTTGCCGCGGGTTGTCCATTTGTGCTCAAGCCGGCCGGAAAAACGCCGGTGGGTGCGCTGTTGATCGGCGAGATTCTGGCCGAATGCGACCTGCCGGAAGGCGCTTTTTCCATTCTGCCGGCCACGCGCGATGCCGCTGCGGCATTTACCGAAGATGACCGGCTGAAGCTTTTGAGCTTTACCGGATCGGATGATGTCGGCTGGCAGCTCAAGGCGCGTGCCGGCAAGAAGCCGGTGGTGATGGAACTGGGCGGCAACGCCGCCTGTCTGGTAGATGCCGACGCCGACATCGACCACGCGGTTGATCGCCTGGCCTTTGGCGCCTTTTATCAATCCGGGCAGAGTTGTATTTCGGTGCAGCGGGTGCAGGTGCATGAGTCGATCTATGACAAGCTGCGCGATCAGCTGGTGGCCAAGGTGGGCTCGCTGAAAAGCGGTGATCCGCGCGCGGATGACACCTTTGTCGGCCCGCTGATCTCCGAAGCTGATGCCGAGCGGGTGGTCGAGTGGATCGACGAGGCCGTCGCCAAAGGCGCGCGCTGCCTGGTCGGCGGCAAACGCCACGGTCGCGTGGTGATGCCGGCCATCCTGGAGGGCGTTGACCGCGACTGCCGTGTCTATGACAACGAGGTCTTCGGTCCGGTATTGGTGCTTGAGAAGTTTTCCGACTTTGACCACGCGCTCAACGTCATCAACGATTCGCGCTACGGCCTGCAGGCCGGTCTGTTTATCCGTGATATCGACAAGATGTACCGGGCCTGGGACCAGCTTGACGTGGGTGGCGTGATCATCAACGACGTGCCGGCCTTCCGCGTCGACCACATGCCCTACGGCGGCGTGAAAGACTCGGGCCTTGGCCGCGAGGGTATCCGCTACGCCGTCGAAGACATGACCGAGATTCGAATGCTGGCCGTGCGTCGATCCAGTTAGACAGATTGTTCTTGCCTGCCTGCCAGGCTGCGAAGCAGCCCCGGCAGAATCAGGCAGGCCACCGGAATCGACAGCAGCAGGGTGCCGGTCAGGGCGATGGCCAGCGGCTGCAGCAGCCCGAAGACTTCGCTGCCGCCCAACAGCAGCGGACTCATGCCCAGAACGGTGCTGGTCACTGTCAGCGAAATCGGCCGCAGCCGGCTACGGCTGGCCTCGGCGAGCGCCTGCTGCAGTGGCTTTTGGGGGTCGCGCAGGCGCCAGCGCGCTTCTGACAACACCAGGATCATGCTGTTGGCCACGATGCCGACCGAGATCAGCATGCCGGCCAGCACCATTGCATCCAGCGGCCGCCCCATCAGCCAGAGCAGCGCAAGCGCGCCGAGCCCGCACAATGGAATGCTCAACCAGGCCGCCAGTGCCCAGCTCAGCGCGCCGTATTGGACGACAAGAATCACCAGGACCACGAACAGCGCCAGTACCAGGGCCAGGGCGAAAGTCCGGCGGGTTTCTTCCAGCGCCTCGATTTCGCCCTCCAGCCACCAGTCCACCGTATCCGGCAAAGACAACTCCGCCAGCACGGTTGCGACCTCGGCCGCGGCTGCCGCCGGACCCGGTCCCTGCGGATGGAGCTCTGCACCGATCCGCACCACGCGCTGATTTTCGCGCCGCTCGATATGAGTGGGCTCCTCGATCAGGCGGAACTCCGAGACATCCGCCAGGTGAACCCAGGCCTGACCGTTGTCGGCCGGCACCACGATTTCTTCGAAATGTTGCGGCCCTCCGGCGCGACTGCGGTCATAGCGCACCCGCAGCGCCAGCGGATCGCCTCGTTCCATGCGTTCCGACAGAACCGTGCCTTCCATGCTGTAGTTCACCGCCCGCCGCAGATCCTCGGTGCGAACGCCGTAATGGCTGAGCGCCGCGTGATCCGGGATTATCTGCCAGCGCGGGCTGACGCCGCTGCGCATGCGCTCCACGTCGGTCAGGGAGTCCATGTCTTCCAGCGCTTGCTGCACCTGGCTTTCGACATCGATCATCTGCAGCAGGTCACCGTCCCTGTGGGTCAGGACCACCTCGATGTCGGCATCAGACAGCCGGGTCTGCACGCCGCGAATTCTGGGCAGGCTGATGCGCGTGCTCAGGCCGATGATGTCAAGCTCGTCCACGGCCCGGCGGGCGTCTTCGGCCCAGTCGGCTGAAGGCCGGTCGCCGGACGCGGTATCGACGCGGACCATGAAGTTGGACGTTGCGGGTCGGAAAGCCGGCAGCCCCTCGCGGAAATAACCGCCAACGGTCGTGAACAGCGCCGTGGTGCCGGGAACTTCCATCAGCGCGCCTTCGGCGCGGCGCGTGATCTGGTCCATGGCATCCTGCGAGATGCCGGCCGGATGCACGATGCGGACATCGACAAAACCGTCGTCCACCGAGGGCAGGACCTCGAACGGCAGCGCCCGCCCGATCACAACCAGCCCGGCCACCAGGACGGCGGTCGCCGGCCAGACCATCCAGCGGCGCTGGCTGATTCGCCAGAAATGACCGCTCCACGCCTTGTCGTATGCCGGAGCGCGTTCGCTGCCGCTGGCGGTGGCAAAGGTCGGCAGGATGCACGCGGCGGCCAGCAGCGCGAACAGCGAACTGAAAATGACCGCGAGAATCAGCGGCTGGAACAGCTGGGCAACCAGGCCCTGCACGAGCAGGAACGGAGCGATGGCGGCGACCGTGGTCAGCAGCGCGCCAAGCAGGGGCGTGGCCACGTCCCGCGCGGCCTGGAAGACCGGCTGCTCGCAGTGTCCCTGCAGTCGTTCCAGCCGGTCAAAGTAGACGATGGCATAGTCCAGGCCCAGGCCGACGGAAATCAGCAGGCCCGCCAGCGTCAGCAGGTTGAGGCTCAGACCGAAGGCCGACAGGCTCAGGACCGCGGCTGACAGCGCGCTGACCACGACCAGGCCCACCAGCCCGATCTGCCGCCCGCGCACCAGGGCAAGCCAGACCAGACCCATGGCCAGCAGGGACCCGGTCAGGGCGGCCACGATCACGCTTTGCACCGCACCGCGCGTGACCACCGAATCGTCCAGAAGCAGGGTGTGGCTGACATCGCGCATGCTGGAGCGCGACATGGCGTCATCGACCGCCTCGCGCACTTCCCGGGCCATGCGCAGGGCGCGGGCGCCTGATCCCCGATACACCGTGACCAGTACGGCGGCATCTCCGTTCAGGCGGGTGCGCAGGCTGGTCTCAGACGGTGCCCGGTAGATCGTGGCCAGATGATCCAGCGACACGCTGGCCTGTGAATCCGGGCCGGTTTTCAGGCGGCGCTGAGCCAGCGCCTCGGCATCCCAGCGCGCTTCGTCGAGCACGCCCACGCCTTCAAAGTCTGATGCGCGGATGGTGCCTGCGGCTGCGGGTTCCACGGCCTCAAGCAGCGCCTGTTCCAGCGCTTGCAGCGATACACCGGTGGCGATCTGTCGAGCCGGATCGATGTCGACGCGCAGCTCCGGGGCTTCCTCGCGGCCGATAAAGACCGAATCGACACCGGCGATGGCGCGGATTCGAGGCAGGACCTGAGCGCGAAGCATCTGGCGCAATTCAGCCGGCGAGTGCGTGCCTGAGCCGAAAGCAAACTGCAGCGAAGGTTCTTCCGCCGTGGTGACCTCGAAGATTCTCGGCTCCGGGAATCGATCGGGGATGGCAGAGGTGCCGCGCTGCACCCCCTGCGAGACATCGCGCAGGGCCCGGTCCATGTCATGACCCGGCTGGAAAAACAGGTCCAGATACGAGCGCCCGTCGCCCGACCGGCTCTCCAGGCGGACCATGCCGGCAATGCCGGTCAGCGCGGCCTCCAGCGGTTCGTTGATGCTTTCCTCGATCACGGCCGATGTTTGTCCCGGCAGGTCGCTGATGACGCGTACCTGGGGGTATCGAACTTCCGGCAGCAGCTGCATCGGCATGCGCGTGGATTCCACCGCCGCCAGCACGATCAGCAGCGTGACCAGTGCGGCAACCGCCAGTCGTCGGGCGGCCAGCGCCTTAAGCGTGGCCGCAAAGCGCGAGTCAGTCGTCATTCGCTGGCGTCTTGGCGGGTTTGCACCGTCTGGCCGTCGCCAATCGCGCGGGGCTCATGGCGCACAATCCGGTCGCCGGCGCTCAGGCCTTCGATGATTTCTATGCCGTCGGCCCGGCCCCGCCCGGTGCGGACTTCCGTGCGTCGGATCTCGGCCGGATCACCCGCCAGCTTCGCCACCCAGTGGCGGTCTTCATCGCGCGCCACGGCGGTCCAGGGTACCAGCAGCACGTTGTCGGTGGCGACGTACGACAAGGTCAGTTCGCTGGGCCAGTCGAGCGCCTCACCGCTGACCACGACATCAACGGCGACAAAGCCGCGCGGCAGGTCATCATGCTGGTGGGTCACCACTTCGCGGGCCGATAATTCGGCGCCGTTATCAAAGCGCAGGCGCTCAAGGTCGCGGAAATATCGGGTTTCCGATGCCGGCACGGTCAGGCGCAGGCCCAGCCGGTCTTCGGGTTCGATCCGAAGCAACAGGTCGCCCCGCTCGCTGCTGGAGCCTTCGCGCACGCCTAAACCCACCACACGGCCCGATGCCGGTGCGCTCAGTTCCGTCGCCTGCATGCGTTGCTCAACTTCAGCCAGCGCCTCGTCGACTTCCAGCAGCCGGAGCCGGGCGGCCTCGACCTCGCCGCTGCCGGCCGCATCGGCGGCGGCCAGGCGCTGCCAGCGCGCCAGGTCCTCGGCCACAGCCTCGCGCCGTTCTCGTAGCACCGCATGCCGGGCGCTGAGCTCCGTACCGTCAATCCTGACCAAGGGCTGATCACGTTCGACCCGCTGGCCATCCTGCACCTTCAGATCGGTCACCCGCCCGGCCTCCGGCGCGACAACGTGCAGTACCTGCAGCGGATTGAGCGTGCCGACCCAGTTGCGGCGGGTCTCGATCTCCTGATACTCGACCTCGAATACCGCCACTGTGGGTGGCTGGCTTTCGGTACCGGCCGGCTCATCGGACGCGCAGCCGCCGAGCAGCACGAGGCCAGTCAGCAGCAGGCTCCAGCGCCAGGGTTGCCAGAAAGCGTGCCGGGAAGGGCCTCGGCTCATGGTGTGGTCTCCTGTTGTCCCAGCCAGACGGGCAACTCATCAAGTCGGTTGGTGGTTTCGGCGTAGTCAATCAGCTGCAATGCGGTCTCAAGGCGCCAGTCCAGTTCCTCCAGACGGGCATTGAGCAGGTCTTCCCGTGCGCTGTAGAGGCTGGACCAGTCGCCCACGCCCTCGCGCCAGCGCAGACTTTCGGTGCGCTCGCGGTCGGCGGTGCGTTCAAGCAGTCGCGCTTGAGCCTGTCTGCGAGCTTCCAGTTGCCGGAGTTGTTCTTGCAGCTGGCGGGCTTCGCGCTCGAACTCCTGCGCCAGGCTGGCCCGCTCGGCCTCCAGCGACTCGGCCCGGCGCAGCTGGGCGCTTGAGCGGGAACGGTTGACGCCGGCAAGGTCCGGTGTCCAGGTCAGCCTCAAGCCGGCGAAGTATTCGGTTTTGCGGCCGTCATCCAGGGCGCCGGAGAAATAAGGCCCGGTTTGACCCGTCAGATCAAGGCGCCATTGATCGGCCCGTCGCAAATGCTCCGCATCGGCCCGTTGACGCTCTGCAGCCTGCTCCAGGCTGGTCAACAACGGGCTGGCTGGTTCGGCTGAATGGTCTGCATTGGGATGGGGATCCCGGACAGCGGGCGCCCTGAGCTCGAGCCACTTTGGGCGCACATCAGCTTGATCGGCCAGCAGCGCCAGCTTGATTCGGCTGCTGCGGTCTGCATCATCGGTTTCACGCTGCTCCACCGCACGCCTGGATGCGGCCTGTTCGGCGCGGATCAGCTCGTCGGTGGGGGCTACGCCCTCGGCGCTGCGTCGGCGCAGCGCGTTGGTCAGCGCATTGAAGTCCTGATCTGCAGAGTGCAATATGGCGGCCCGTTCGGCATGCGCGGCTGCGCTGACATACATTCGCGCGACCTCGGCGCGGAAGCTCAAATCGCGCGCTTGCTGCTGCGAAATCGCCTCGGCCCGAGCCCGCTCCAGCGCCCGCTGGCTGGATGTCCGGCCACTGTCAACCAGCGTCCAGTTGACCCGCGCGACAATCTCGCCCCGGCTGGTCACGCCCCGGGCGCGCTCTTCGCCGGGACTCACGCGCTGCCCGTAGTCACCGCCGGCTTCGACTTGCAGTTCGGGTAACGTGCTTCTTCGCAGGGCCGTAAGCTCGTCCTCCTCGGCCTCGACCAGCAATTGTCCGGCCAGGTACAGCGGTTGATTATCGATACTCCAATTCCAGACCGAGGCCAGTGAATGCGTTGCATCGTCGGACTCGGCCAGCAGCGCAGGGGCCCAGCAGGCGGCAACCAGGCACAGCCAGAGGCGTCTTATCGGGTGCAGCATTGGCAAGCGACTCCCAAGCTTTTGATCGCGCGGAAAACCACCCAGTATAAGGAGCCACTGAGTGCGCTGCACCAGTACACCGTCATTTTGCAGGTTACCGATTGACGTCAGCCTCAAAGCACCCGCCCGATTGCTTGCAGCCACTTTAAATACAGCATCACCTGACTTACCCTTGAGGGACAGGCAGGAGGTAATCATTGACTGAACAGGTAGCGAAAATTCCGCCGATTGACCCCGCCCATGCCGCCGTCATTGAACGATATGGCGGCACAATGACAGC
>SKIE01000193.1 GCA_007116585.1 Wenzhouxiangella sp.
CGCTTCGCCTCGCCCAGCGGCAAGCTGGAAATCTATGCCTTCCACCCGGTCCGCCAGGGCTATCGTGAAGACGGGTTTGCGCGTCATACCGACCCGACTGCCTACACCCTGCCCTCGGGCCGACGCGAGTTCTACATGGTCAACGGCAAGAGTCCGTCCGGCTCTTCGGCAGTCGCCGCGCTGGCGTTCTCGTCGCAGTACCTGGCTGATAACTCTGTCTGGATGAATCCGGTCGATGCCGAACATCTGGGCATCAAGACCGGGGACAAGGTCGAACTCGAAGGGCTGGACACCGGCTGGGTGGCCGAGGCCACGATCAAGGTCACGCCAAGAATTCATGCTGGGTCCTTGTTTACCTACTCCTACGTGGGCGGCAACCGACAGAAGATTCTGCAGCAGACAAAAGGCTTCGAGAAGATCGGCGCCGGCATCAACCCGCACTGGTTCAGCACCGGACACATTGATCCGGCTACCGGCAGCGGCTTCAACAATGCATCCGTGCGTATTCGCCGGGTTTCTTGAGTCGAGTTTAGAAGGAGACAATCATGCGTCTACGCCGAGGACAACAGCCAACCAGAAGGCTGGCTCACATCTGGAACGATGCCAACTGCACCGCCTGCGGCGCGTGCATCCTGGCCTGCACATCAACCAACAACCCCGAGATGATGTATCGGGAGGAAAAGGGCTGGAAAACAGTCACCTCCAACATTCGTCAGATCGAGGGCGTCACACCCCAGGGCCGCCCAACCATGACCCTGAACCAGTGTCAGCACTGCGACAACGCGCCTTGCGTCAACACCTGCCCGTTCGGCGCCGTTTACTACGACGACAACGGTCTGGTCCGACTGGACCCGCGCATGTGCGCCGGCTGCAAGTATTGCGTCACCAGCTGCCCGTACAACGTTCGCTGGCTCCACCCGGATAATGGTCTGCCCATGAAATGCATGGGTCCCGGCTGCCTGGATCTGGTCGATGCCGGACAGCAACCGGCCTGTGTTCAGGCCTGCCCGGCCAACGCGCGCGACTTCGGCGATCTCAACGATCCGTCGAGCAGCGTGGCCCAAACCCTGCGCACCAAACGTAGCCGTCGCCTGCTTCCCAACAGCGGCGCCGAACCCAAATACTTCATCGTGGAGGAATCGTGATGACCCCTGCTGACCTTCATTTCCAGGCCGATATTTCGCACTGGACCTGGACCATTGCCTGGTTCCTCTGGTTTGTCGGAATCGCCGGCATGGGCTCGGTGGCTTACTACTTCGTGCGTAAGGCGCCTGTGGCTTACACGGTTCTGGGCGCGCTGATCATCGGGCTTGCTTTGGTGTTTTCGCACCTCGCCCGCTGGTGGAACATGCCGATGGTGATGTGGACCATGGTCATCAACGGCCATTTCAACTTCGGTTCCTGGATGTTCATCGGCATCTGCGTGCTGTCGGTCCACCTGGTGCTCGGCATCCTGCTGGCCGTCTCGCACATGGACTTTGTCTTCGACCGTCTGAAGTTCCTGAACTTCCTCAGGCCGCTGCTGATCAATCTGCGCGAGAGCAACCTGTTCGTCGGCCTGTTCGGATTCGTCGGATTCTTCGGCGTGATCTATTCCGGCTTCCTGCTGACGCAGGCGGTAGGGATTCCGCTGTGGGGCAGCTCACTGATCCCGGTGCTCTGGGTGTTGAGCGGCTCGGTAGCGGCGATCGCGATGCTGGAGCTGATGTATGTGATGGGCTGGGTTGATGAGCGCGTGTCCATTTTCGGCATGAAGCTGGGCCTTGGGCTGGACGCCATGAAGCTGCTGGCGGTACTGGCTTTCCTGCATGTCTCGATCAGCCTCGGAAGCGCTGGCGCTCGTCTCGGCGCGGCCGAAATGGTATCGGGCTCGCTGGCCTGGATGACCTGGGGTGGCGTGGTCTTTGTCGGCATCTTGATTCCGATGGCAATCGCCGGCTGGATGCTGTTTGCCGGCAAGAGCAAGCCGCTGATCGTGGTCTCCGCCGTTGCCGCTTTGTCTGGCGTCTTGTTCCTCAGGGCCGCCGTGCTGCTTGCCGGGGTGTGGGAGCCACTGGTGATCTGATCATTCCTTCGATCGCCTTACAGGCAAGCAGTAAGCAGCGCCCCGGGTATTGCACCCGGGGCGCTTTTTTTGGTCAGTCGAGCAACCAGCGCTCCAGCCAGTCGGCGACCTCACCGTAGAAATGGCGGCTGTTCGGCCCGCTCATGATCCAGTGGTCTTCGTCCGGATAGACCAGCAGCCGGCTCTCGATCTGCTGGCGCTGTAGCGCAGTCCAGTATTCCAGCACGTTGGACAGCGGCACGCGTTCATCCTTTTTGCCAATGGTCACCAGGACCGGAGTCTGCCAACGATCGGCATACATCAATGGATTCTGGTCCAGCCAGACTTCCGGGATTTCCCACGGCGGACCACCCAGATTGGCTTCGCGGTGATAGACCGCATCACTGGTGCCCCACTGGGTAATCAGGTTGACCAGGCCGGCGTGGCTGATCAGGCAGCGGTATCGATCGGTGCTGGCCTGCATCCAGTTGGCCAGATGGCCGCCATAGCTGGCGCCGCCGGCGCACTGGCGGTCACCGTCGATGAATCCAAAACGCTCGATCGCGACATCGGCTGCCTGGTTGATTTCGTTGGCCGGACCCCGCAGCGGATCGCCCTGGATGGCCCGGGCGAAGTCTTCGCCGAAGCCGGTTGAGCCCTTGAAGTTGGTCAGCAGCACGACGTAGTCGCTGCCGGCCAGCAAGTGGTAATTCCAGCGGATGTGCGGGCTGTCGGTCCACATGGAATGGGGGCCGCCGTGCATCA
>SKIE01000320.1 GCA_007116585.1 Wenzhouxiangella sp.
ACGCCCGGGAGATGCTGGCCGGCGAACTGACGCATCTGACCGGCGTGCGCGCACTTAAAAGCAGCGAGCACCTGGTGCTGGACGCGTCCACCCGGCGCCATCTGGAAATCGATGTCCATCCGGACGGGCGCTCGGAGCACACCCTGGTCGGCCTGATGGACTCGGCGGCGACGCCCATGGGCAGCCGCAAGCTCAAGCGCTGGATCACCCATCCGCTGCGTGAACATGACCGCCTGAGCGCGCGTCACGACGCGGTCGAAACTCTTTTGGAACATCATGCCCATCCGGGCCTGGCTGATCAGCTGTCCGGCATCGGTGATCTGGAGCGGGTGCTGACTCGCATCGCGCTGAAAACCGCCCGTCCGCGCGACCTGGCCACCCTGCGTGAAGGTTTGAGTCGCCTGCCAGCCCTGAACGAAACGCTCGACCATTTCACCGCACCGCTCCTGCGCGATCTGGCCGAGACCCTGCTCCCGCAGCCCGAACTGGAAGCCCTGCTCACAACCGCCATTGTCGAACAGCCGCCGATGGTAATCCGGGATGGTGGCGTCATCGCTGAAGGCTTTGACGCCGAACTCGACGAGTTGCGAGCCTTGAGCCGCAACGCCGGTGACTTTCTGTTCCGCTACGAGGAGCAGGAAAAAAATCGCACCGCCATCCCGACCCTGAAAGTCGGCTACAACCGCGTCCACGGCTACTACATCGAAGTCTCCAAGGCCCAGGCCGACAAGGTGCCGACCGAGTACAGCCGACGCCAGACTCTGAAAAACGCCGAGCGCTACATCACCGAAGAGCTCAAGACCTTCGAAGACAAGGTGCTGTCGGCGCGCGAACGCGCCCTGGCTCGCGAGAAGGCGCTGTATGAACAGCTGGTCGAGGACCTGGCCGGCCGTCACCGAAGCTTGAGCACGCTGGCTTCCGCCCTGGCCACGCTGGACGTGCTGGTCGCGTTCGCCGAACGGGCAGAAACCCTGCACTTCTCGCGGCCGCAACTGGACGAGCAGCCCGGCCTGGAGATCGGCGACGGCCGCCATCCGGTGGTCGAGCGCGTGCAGGACGAAGCCTTCGTACCCAACGACTGCCGACTCGATCCAGAGCGGCGCATGCTGGTCATCACCGGCCCCAACATGGGCGGCAAGTCCACCTATATGCGTCAGGCCGCGCTGATCGTGATCCTGGCCCATGCCGGCAGCTTTGTCCCGGCAGGGAGCACGCGCATCGGGCCGATCGACCGCATCTTCTCACGCATCGGCGCCGGCGATGATCTGACTCGCGGCCGCTCGACCTTCATGGTCGAGATGGTCGAGACCGCCAATATCCTGCACAATGCGACCGACCAGTCGCTGGTACTGATGGACGAGATCGGCCGCGGCACCTCGACCTTCGACGGTCTCGCCCTGGCTTGGGCGGTCGCCACCGAACTGGCGCTGAACTTGCGCGCCCTCACCCTGTTCGCCACCCACTACTTCGAGCTGACCCGCCTGGCCGAAGACCACGAGGGAATTGCCAACGTGCACCTCGAGGCGCGCGAGCACGGCGATCGCATTGTGTTTCTGCACTCAGTCCGAGAAGGCCCGGCCAGTCAGTCTTACGGCATCCAGGTGGCCAGGCTGGCGGGCGTGCCCAAGCCGGTGATCGCGCAGGCCAGGAAACATTTGAACCGCCTCGAGAACGACGCGGCGCGCGCGGCATCACCCCAGCTGAGCTTGTTCGAGTCAGCAGGAGTCGCGCAGGACAGTCGACCCGATCAATTGCGTGAGCTATTGGCAGAAGTCGATCCGGATGACCTGAGCCCGCGCGAGGCACACGCCTGGCTATATCGACTCAAGCAGTCCGAAAGCGACGATTGAACACATCATTCAGGCGAACGGGTTGCGAATGGCTAGATTCTGGTGGCTATAGCCTTATAAATAAGGCCGTGTGCCATGTCAGTCTTGCGCGGGTCGGTGTCGTCGATGTGATAGACGAGCACGTTGGTATCGATAAAGCGCTCAACGGGCATTCATTTCCTCCCGGCTGAGTTTGCGACCGACCCGGGCTTGTCCGCGCAGCGCTGCGGCCACCTCATCGAAGCGCCGCAGGCGATCCTGCTGTTGGCCGTAATCTGCAAGCCAACGGCGAAACTCGTCGTTAGCACCATTTCCGCGCTCCGCCGCTCGGGTGGATAACCTACCCGTTCCAGCGCCACGGCAATCCGGGGATCTCGCCGGGCGATGGTGTCAAGTGCGCTGGCAAGATCTTTCTGGGTCAGCTGGAATTCCATGCGGGTTTGGCAATCCGATACTGCATTCGAATAAACCGCTCAATGTGGTTGATAATGACGTCTACCACCACCGCCTCGTGACGCTAATGGCCTGCATGTCCAGCCGATACGTTCCCGTGCTGTTCCTGATTACCCTGACCCTGCTGTCTTTGGCCACTGATGCCCACGGCGAGCGCATCGGCCTGGTCCTCGGCGGCGGCGGGGCGCGCGGGGCGGCGCATGTCGGCGTGCTGAAAGTGCTGGAGGAAGAAGGCATCGCGGTCGACTTCATTGCCGGCACCTCGATGGGCGCGATAGTCGGGGCGCTGTATGCCAGCGGTTACCGCGCTGCCGACATCGAACGCATCCTCAACGAAATCGACTGGGCCGCCGCCCTGCGCGACCAGCCGGACCGTGAACTGCTCAGCCCGCAGCGCAAGGCCGATGCCGCGCTGATCCCTTCCAGCCTGGAAATCGGCATAGGCCTGGACGGCTTGCGCACCCCAAAGGGTCTGATCCAGGGCCAGAATCTGGGGCTGCTGCTGCGCAGTCTGCTGCTGCACGTGG
>SKIE01000020.1 GCA_007116585.1 Wenzhouxiangella sp.
CACGCGCATGATGTGACGATTACCAAAGAAGCGCCGAATTACAAATTAGGGTGAAGACGAATGAAACTCAGAGTCGTTTTGGAATCTAGTGATGAAGGTGGTTATACGGTGTATGTGCCTTCACTGCCCGGCTGCATAAGCGAAGGCGACAGTCGGGACGAGGCTCTGGCCAACATTCGAGAAGCGATTGAGTTGTATCTGGAACCGATCGAGGATGACTGGCTCCCCGATCAGGGTACGGAAGTCACTGAACTTGCCCTATGAGCAAAGTGCCGAGCCTTGACTACGGCAAGCTCATTAAGCGGACGACTCTGGCGCATATTCTCAAGCAGGCCAGGCTATCGGTTGATCGACTTCAGGAGTTGTTATAACGCATGACGCGCAGTGCTAATTCTATGACCGATATCCACGCCGACCGCATCCTCATTCTCGATTTCGGTTCGCAGTACACCCAGCTGATTGCGCGCCGGGTGCGCGAGATTGGGGTGTATTCCGAGATCATGCCGTTTGATGTGGGCGACCAGGCGATTGCCGACTTTGCCGCCTCGGGCATCATTCTGTCGGGTGGGCCTGAGTCGGTCGCTTTTGACGACAGTCCGCGTATTCCCCCGGTGGTGTTCGAGCTTGGCGTGCCCCTGCTCGGAATCTGCTACGGCATGCAGGCCATGGCCGCGCATTTCGGCGGCACGGTCAGTCCTTCGGACGAAAAGGAATTCGGCTATGCCGAGGTCGCGCTGCATGAGCCGGGCGAGCTGTTCCGTGGCATCGAGGACCGCATCGAACCTGATGGTCGCGCGCTGCTGGATGTCTGGATGAGCCATGGCGACAAGGTGACCGTGCTGCCGGAAGGTTTCCGGACCACATGTACAACGCCTTCGGCGCCGATCGCGGGCATGGGCGATGACAAGCGTCGCTATTACGGTTTGCAGTTTCATCCCGAGGTCACGCACACCAGCCAGGGCCGGCGCATTCTTGAGCGCTTTGTCCATGACATCTGCGGCTGTGCCGCATCCTGGACCACCGAGGCGATCATTGATGATCAGATTGCCCGTGTGCGTGAGCAGGTCGGCGACGATACCGTGCTGCTGGGCTTGTCCGGTGGGGTGGATTCCTCGGTGGTGGCTGCCTTGCTGCACGAGGCGATTGGTGATCAGTTGCTGTGCATCTTCGTCGATACGGGCTTGCTGCGCTACCAGGAAGGCGACCAGGTCATGGCCACTTTTGCCGAGCACCTGGGCGTGCGGGTCGAGCGGATCAACGCGCGCGATCAGTTCATGGAAGCATTGGCCGGTATCAGCGATCCGGAGCAAAAACGCAAGGTCATCGGGCGTGAGTTCATTCGCGTGTTCGAGGCAGCGGCCAAGAGCCACCGCGAGGCCTCATGGCTGGCGCAGGGCACGATTTACCCGGACGTGATCGAGTCGGCCGGGGCCAGGACCGGCAAGGCCAAGGTTATCAAGTCCCACCACAACGTCGGCGGCCTGCCCGAAGACATGAACCTGAAGCTGATCGAGCCGCTGCGCGAGTTGTTCAAGGACGAAGTGCGCAAGATCGGAATTGAGCTGGGCCTGCCGCGTGAACTGGTCATGCGTCATCCCTTTCCCGGACCGGGGCTGGGGGTTCGCATTCTGGGTGAGGTGCGGCCGGAGTTTGTCGAGCCGCTGCAAAAGGCCGACCACATTTTCATCAGCGAGTTGCGCCGCGCCGGCCTGTACGACCAGGTCAGCCAGGCCTTTGCCGTGTTTCTGCCGGTCAAGTCGGTCGGCGTGGTCGGCGATGCCAGGCGTTATGAGTACGTCATCGCGCTGCGCGCGGTAGAAACCCTGGACTTCATGACCGCCCGCTGGGCCTATCTGGACCACGAATTCCTCGACCACGTCTCGCGGCGCATCATCAACGAGTGCCACGGCGTCTCGCGCGTGGTCTACGACATCTCCGGCAAACCGCCGGCGACGATTGAGTGGGAGTAGGTCTTTGACCGACAACGGTTGGGCGGGGTTCGAAAATCAGGGCCAGTTTGAACAGTTCAGAAGCAAAGAGGGTGATGAACTGCGGCGGCGTTGGCAGTTCGAGCAGGAGCTGACTCCCGAAGCGCCTTCTGCTGATGGCTGTTTGCCAGGTCGTTGCCGCGTCTGCGGCTCGGAAGCCGGTTTTTCATTTGCCCGCGGGGTGGATGGCACGGTCAACTTTCGTGAGCAGCTGAATTGTCGCGGCTGTGGTTTGATTGCCAGGCAACGCGCGATGCTGGAACTGCTGGACCAGGCTCCTGTACCCGCCGACGCAAAGATCTACCTGACAGAGCAATCAAGCCTGCTCTACAACGCCGTCCGACGCCGCTGGCCCAAGAGCACGTATGGCAGTGAGTACGTGGTCGGTTCTGCAACGCATCGGCTTCGCTGGTGGCTGCGTCATCTGTACCGGCAGCGGGAATTGTTGCACCATCAGGACGTCACGGCCTTGGGGTTTGCTGACGCCAGCCAGGACATCGTGATCAGCTGTGACGTGCTGGAGCACGTCCCTGACTACCAGGCCGCTTTGTATGAAATCGCACGGGTGCTCAAGCCCGGCGGTCGCTTGCTGCTGACCGTGCCGTTTGCCGAAACAGCGGCGCAGACGAGGGTACGCGCGCGCGTTCGGTCGGATGGCTCAATCGAGCATCTGGAGCCGCCGGAGTATCATGGGGATCCGATTAATCCGGGCGGCGCGCTGGCGTTTTACAACTTTGGCTGGGATCTGCTCGAAGCGCTTAGAGCAGCGGGTTTTGCCGAGGCTCGCTGGGTGCTGCCGTGGCAGCCC
>SKIE01000220.1 GCA_007116585.1 Wenzhouxiangella sp.
AGCGGGTCGGCCATGACCCGAATGCGGTCGTCGATCAGCTCGACGTCTGATTCGGCCAGCGCGGTCACTGCAGGCGCGGCCAGGATCAGTGAGATAGCCGCCGCAAGCGGCAGTTGACGTTTTTCTTTCACGGTGTACTCCTCGATGAAGGTGGTTAAAAGCGAAGACCAAAGCTAATAATGCAATGTTATTACATTTTGGTGCGCGTTGCTCGATGATTCGTCAATAAAAGGCTGCTAGCATTCAACCTTGGCTCCGACGTAGCTGACAGATTTCGGTGAACTGATGCGTTTGGCAGTCCTGATTGTCCTGATGCTGTTCGGCAGGCTGGTGGGCGCTGAGCCACCCGATGCGCCATGGCAGCGCGCCGTCGCGCTGAACCATATTGGTGTCATCGAATCGCTGTACGCCGATATCGGCGACGTGGACCTGGCGACCGAACACGGCAAGACGGCCCTGATGGCGGCGGCCGGCGCCGGCCATGTCGAGCTGATGGACCGCCTGCTCGCGGCGGGCGCTGACCCCGACGCGCGCAATCACCTCAACGGCACCGTGCTCATGTTCGCCGCCGGCAGCGGCAGTCTGGCGGCGGTCGAGCGCCTGCTGGACCGCGTCATCGCTGTCGATACGCAGGCCAGCAACGGCTGGACCGCGCTGATGATGGCCACGGCCAAGAATCACGGCGAAGTCGTCAATCGGTTGGCAACCGCCGGCGCTGACCCGAACCAGGCCGACATTTACGGCTGGACCCCGCTGATGCGGGCGGCGTTCGATGGCCATGCAGACGCTTTTGCCGCGCTGCTGACACTGCCCGAGGTGAACCTGGAGGCGACCAACCGCAACGGTCAGACCGCGCTGCATCTGGCCGTCATTGCCGAACGGTCTGCGCTGGTCCGAGCACTGATCGAGGCGGGCGCCAGCCAGACAGAGGACCACAACGGCTATACACCGCAAGGCATTGCCGCAGAGCTGGCGCGTCCGGATTTGCAGGGCCTGCTTGAGGAAAAAGCCGGCGCGGACTGAATGCTTATACTGCCCAATCTCGCTCAATACTCGGGGACTGCTCATGAAGCGACGAAACTTCGTCAAGGCCTGCGCTGCCACCGCCATTGTCGTCCACCAGAACCCCCTGCTGCTGGCCGGCACCGGCCAGCCTGGCCGGCTGCACCAGCCGGTGCGACTCATTCACCGCAACGGCGATCCGGTCCGCCCCGGCGATCTGGAGCCGCACGCCAACTACGTCTTCCGCTATCCGTATGAAGCCACGCCCTGTTTTCTGCTCAATCTCAACCGACCCACCGAGGCCAATGTCAGGCTGAAAACCGGCAATGGGGAGGACTATGTCTGGCCCGGCGGGGTCGGGCCGCAACGATCAATTGTGTCCTATGCCGCCATCTGTACCCACCGGCTGACCCATCCGACCCGGCACGTCAACTTCATTGCCTACCGCAAAAATCAAAACCAGGACGCGGAACACCACCACATCACCTGCTGCATGGAGTATTCGAGCTACGACCCGGCGCGCGGCGCCGAGGTGGTCTCCGGCCCGGCCCCGCATGCGCTGACCGGCATCATCCTCGAATACGACGAACAGGCCGATGAGATTTATGCCGTGGGCACGACCAGTGAAGAGTTGCTGGAGCGGTTTTTCTCCCAGTTCCAGATGCAGCTGGAGTTGTCCTACGGCGGCCTTGACCGCGCCCGCGCTGCCATCACCGACACCGCCGTGGTGCTGCCGCTGGACCAATACACCGACAACGACATGCCCTGCTGAAAAACAGTAGATAGCGTCTGCGAGCACACCGCTGGCGGCACGCGCTCTGCTATGATTCAGTGTGGATGGTGACGGGACGGGACAAGGCATCGACGGCGGGATTGCGGGCTCTTTGGCTCGGCCTGGTGCTGTTGTTTGGCTTGCTGGTCGGGCTGGCGACGGCTTATCTCTATCAGCTTGTGCTGGATCGGGCCGAGGCTGACCTTGCGCGCAGTGCCGTATCGTATCAACGGCTGATATTCAATCAGATTGCCGACCTGGATCGTTTTGTCAGCCTGGCCGCGAGAGGACTGCTGGTGGATGAGTCCTTGTCGGCCGAACAGACCTCGGCGCTGTTCCGTCACCGCCGCGAAACCAATCCCTTCATTCAGGACCTGCTGGTCATTGATGCCGAGGGCGAAGTGCTTGCGCTGGCCTGGGAGGGCGAGACACCATCAGTGCGCGAGCGCGAATATTTCACCCACCACCGCGACCACGCCGACAGCGTGCTGCATATCTCTCCGCCGAAGCGGTCGCTGGTTTACGAAGATGACTGGTTCATCAGCCTGTCGCGCGCGCTGCGCTCGGCCGACGGTGACCTGCTGGGCGCGGCCGTCGGCATGTTCTCGGTCGCGACCTTGAGCGCCACGCTGGAGGATTTGCTGGACTTCGACGACCTGGCCATCACGGTCATGACAGATGCAGGCCAGCTGGTTCTTCGCCTGCCGCTCGCGAGCGCATTCGGCGTGGGCGATGACCTCACGGCCAGGGCCGACATTGACCTCCCGCTGGCTGAGCCCACGACGGTGCACGTGCAGACCGCGCTGGACGAGGCCTCGCGCATCGTGCATTTCCAGCCCATGCCGGACTATGGCCTGATTATTGCGGCCTCGGTCACCCGCAGCGGGGTTTTCGCCACCTGGCGGGTGGCCGTGGTGCTCGCCACTTCCATCTGGCTGGTGTTCAGTCTTGCCAGCCTCCTGCTGATCCGTCGTCTGCGCAACAGCATCCAGCAGGCCCAGGCCAGCCAGGC
>SKIE01000297.1 GCA_007116585.1 Wenzhouxiangella sp.
AGTACCGTCCATGCCGGGCCGAACAGCCAGTTGGGGGGCGTGAAGAACGGTCGCTCCAGATTGGCGTACCACTCATCCGGCCCGAAAAAGATGCCGGGGGTGGAGGCGGCAAAGCTCAGCACGATAAAGGCAAGCAACGCCAGCACGGTGGCCGTGATACCGGGTCGATTGGACATGGTTCGGACTCCTGCTGGCATGGATGCGGCAGGCGTCATTATCCACCATCCTCAAGGTTCGGGCTGTCTGTCCGAGTCCGGAAGGCGATCAATGATGCGTCGATAGGTATCGATATCCCGGATAACCGGTTCCAAATTGTCATCCAGCGTCGACTCTTTCGCAATCAGGCGGCCGACATCGGGGAAGGTTCGCGTTTTCGAGGTTCGGATCCGCCCGAGCTTGCGGCCCTCCTCTTCCATGGTCAGGGCGAGGTAGAACGAGTCGTACTTCATGCCGGCGCGCAAGCGCGTTTGCTCATACGGTAAGGAGCCGGCATCTTTATGCAGGTCCAGCAGGGCCTGCTGCCATTCCGGTGTCAGCAGGCGGTTGAGTTGATCCGTATCCAGCGGGCTGTCATCATCCACGCTGACCAGAAACACCGCATCAAAGGCTTCGTTGCCGGTCGGAATCGCGCGCTTGCCGAAGGTCTTGGAGAACCAGCCGAAATTGGGGCGAATGGAAAGCCCGGGCTCGAAGCGGTTCCGGGTCTGGATGCGAAACAGCAGGCCGTAGAAAATCTGGGTCACGGAGCTGTCTCTTTTCCTGCCGCCGCTGCTTTCATGGCGCAGGTTGGCCAGAGCCCACTCGAAGCGGCGGCCGCGATACACGCCGCGCACCAGGTGCTTGACCGTTGCCCGGTTCCATTTTCCAAACAGTTCCAGCGCATCGAAGGGTTTGACCAGCGCCTGATCGGCGTTCGCTTGGTATTCGGTATCCTTGGCATGGCTTCCGGCAATGTCGGGAATCAGTACGCTGCCGGCATGATCAGCCCACTTTGTCTGGCGATGGGAAATGTAGATGATCGTCAGGATGAGCGCCGCGAACAGCGCCATGAACAGCGGTGCCGAGTGTCCCGCGGCTACGGCGGCGACGATGCCGGCCACCAGCACTAGACTGATGAATACGCCCGACCGAACCAGGGTCGATTTCCGCATCACCTGGCGATGCGCTTCCAGCTGCTGAATACTCGGACGGATTCGGTCGGTCAGGGTTGCCAGGTCGGGTTGCCCGGATGATTCGGTTCGTTGCATGTGCTTGCTCCAGATGGTTTACCAGTCACGAAACACGTCGCTGTCGGCACGGCCGGTCTTTCGTATGCGGTCTTCCTTTTCGAGTCGTTCACGGTGCTCGCCCACATGACTGGCACAGTCGATGCCAATCTTTAGTAGCACCAGAAGGCCCAGAGCATAGACCGGTTCGCCCAGGGCGCTGATCAGCCAGCCCCCGCCGAGCAACGTGACGTGCAGAATGATGACCCGGCGGTAGGGTGCGAACATTGCTTCTTCTCCGCGCAAACCGCGGTATTCCTGTTTGCCAAGAAAGTTGGTCACATAAGACACGCCATGGCTGATGATCAGGGCCAGAAAAGGAACCCACAGACTCATGGCGGCACCGCCGCTGACGTGATCATCGGGCCGGAACCACCCGACGACGAATGCGCCGTGGCCCAGGGTGAACACGCCGAAGTGAAAACAGAAAAAAGGGATCAGCAGCAGCACGCGGCGATCGCCGTTGCGGCGCAGCAGCGTGACCATGCGGGCGATGGCGTAGCCGCCGATGATGAGGTTCTCGGCCCAGAACAGCAGCAGCACGTCGTAGACCGACCAGCCGAAAAACAGCACCCCGGCCAGCGGCAGCAGGTTGACCGCGATCAGAAATGCGGTCGACACATAGAGATTTTTGCCCATCTACGCACGGTTCGTGTTCCGATCCTGTGCGCTCCAACGAGAACCCGGCGTGGTTTCTGCCAGACGGGCAGACGGAAAAGGCTTGCTTACCAGACGTAGTTCAGGCTCAGGCGGGTGATGCCCCGGTCGAGACTGCCGTCATCGATGCGCGAACGCACGGCCTCGATCTGCCAGCTGCGGCTCAGTACCGCAACGCCCAGCGCCGGCCCGATGCTGCTGAGCCGCTCGGTCTGCGGGCCGTGCCGGAGGCTGAAACGGGCCTCTTTGAGACCAACCTTGCCGCGGAACTTGATGCCGGGGCTGGGTGATGTCAGGGTCAAGAAACCACCAAGCAGCTGCCCGCGATAGTCAATCGAGCCTGATGAACGGTCGAGGCTGCCGTCAATCACCGTGCGGCTGTAGCTGGCCTGCGCGCCCCACCAGGGCCCCAGAGGCACATGGAGTCCTGCCGACACGGCGCCGGCCGGGTCATCGCCCATCAGCACCACCCCGCCGCCGACGCTGATATCGATCAGCGGCAGGGCCCGTGCCGGCGAGGCCAGTCCACCCAGGGCCAGACTGCACAGGGCTGCCATCAGAATTCTGTTCATGGGCGCACCTTTTCGGTCAGACTAGAATGATACCCCGGCATTGACAAGAGAGACTTAATCCCGTGATTCGAATGCTTCCATGGATTGCCCTGGCTGCCTTGCTTCTGTTGTCTCCCGCGCTGGCTGCAGAGCGCCCGGCGCTGGATTACGACGACGTGTTCCTGCTGGAGTCCGTCAGTGACCCGCAGCCGGACCCGAGCGGAGAGCGCATCGTGTTCGTGCGCAACTGGATGGATCGCCAGACCGATCGGGCGCGCTCCAGCCTGTGGCTGATCCGGGCCGACGG
>SKIE01000047.1 GCA_007116585.1 Wenzhouxiangella sp.
CAGCCGCCGATAGTTGCCGGCGCCAACAGCGCGGTCAGCAACAGGATGATCAGCAGCGGCATCAGCATGGTGATGGCGGTCAGCGTCTGCGACGCGAAATAGCCGATGATCACGTCCTCGCGCCCGATCAGGGAATGGTCAAACCCGAACCCGCGGCGCAACAGGCCAGCCAGGTGTTCGGCCAGGCGCGGGCCAATAAACAGCAGCACCGTGGCGCCAACCAGCATGACCAGAGTCATGGTCAACTCGCGCGAGCGCGGAACCTGCCCCTTCTTGCGCGCATCCTCCAGGCGTTTGGGTGTCGGTTGTTCTGTGCGTTCCTGACTGGTGTCTTTCTCGGCCATGGCGTGCTACGTCCTCAACCCCACAGCGCGAAAATGGCGATCCAGGCCTGCTCCAGCAGCAGACGCAGCGTCGAATGCAACATCGGCAGCGTGGCCATCATGACCACGAATCCGGTCAGCATGGTGATGGGAAAGCCGACCGCAAAGAGGTTCAGCGTTGGTGCGGCACGGCTGATGACACCGATCGACAGGTTGACCAGCAGAATTGCTGTTGCGGCCGGCAGCGCCACGCGCAAGGCGCCTGCAAACAGGTTGGTGCCCCAGGCAACGATCTGGCGGAATGCATCCGCGTCAAGGCCGGTCACGCCCACGGGAAGATAGGTAAAGCTGTCGATCATGAGACCGATCATCATCAAGTGACCGTTCATGGCGAGGAACAGCAGCAAAGCGATCACGACGTGGAACTGGCCGAGCATCGGCACCTGCATGCCGCGCTGGTTGTCAACCATGACCGCAAAACCCAGCCCCATGCTCATGGCCACTGTCTGAAAGCCGACCACGATGGCGTCAAACACCAGCTGCAGCACAAAGCCGGCCGCCATGCCGATGATCAACTGCTGCACGCCAATGAACAGCCCCACGGCAGAGAATGGCACCACGTCAGGGGGCGGCGGCAACATCGGGACAATCGCCAGCGCCAGGCTGAAAGCCACCATCAGGCGAATCCGCACCGGCACAAAATCGGCCGAAAACAGCGGTGCGACCATCAGCATGCCGGCAATTCGAAAGAACGGCCACAGAAACTGACCCAGCCACTCCAGCAATTGCGCTTCGCTGAATTCAATCATGGCGCGATCGCGGCCTCAGGTGACGTCAGTCAAGTTCAATCAACGCAGGAATACTGGTCACCATCTCGCGCATGAAACCGGTCGCCATTTCGAGCATGAACGGGCCAGCCAGCGCCAGCGCCAGAATCAGCACCGCCAGCTTCGGGATGAAGCTCAAGGTCATCTCGTTGATCTGGGTGGCGGCCTGGAACATGCCGATCAACAGGCCGACCGCCAGCGCCGACAGCAGCATGGGGGCGAGCAGCAGCGAAATGGTCCACAGCGCCTGGCGACCGATATCAATCACAAGATCAGGAGACATGTCAGGTCACCCCCAGGAAAAAGCTCGACGCCAGGGTGCCGGTGATCAATCCCCAGCCATCGACCAGCACGAACAGCATGAGCTTGAACGGTAGCGACACCAGCATGGGCGAGAGCATCATCATGCCCATCGACATGAGGGTGCTGGCCACCACCAGGTCGATCATCACGAACGGGATATAGATCAGAAAGCCAATCTGAAAAGCGGTCTTGAGCTCACTGGTGAGAAACGCCGGCACCAGCACCGAGAACGGGATGTCGGCCGGCCCTTCGAAACCCTCGGTGTGGCCGGCCAGGCCGGCGAACATTTCCAGATCGCGCTCGCGCACCTGGTTGCGCATGAACCGGTGCACCGGCTCGCGGCCCAACTCGAACGCCTCCTGCAGTGTCATCTCCTCGGCCAGATAGGGCTGAATGGCGGTGTCGTTAACCTCGTACAACACCGGCGCCATGATGAAGAAGGTCAGGAACAGGGCCAGGCCAATCAGCACCGCATTGGGCGGCGTGGTCTGCGTACCCATGGCCTGACGCATGATGGCCAGCACCACGATGATCCGGGTAAACGAAGTAAACATCAGCAGGATCGACGGCAGCAGCGTCAGCGCCGTCATCAGAACCAGTACCTGGATGGTCAGACTCCAGGACTGACCGCCCTCCTCGGTCGGCGTGATGGTCAAGACTTCCATGCCCGGCATTGGTGCCGGCGTGGCCATCAGCAGATTGGGAATCATGAGGAGGGTCAGGCCGCTAAACAGGCCAAACCGGGTCATTTATTTTCGCGCCTCTCGACTTGCCTGCAGATGCGCAGCAAAGTCCTTGCCAGCCCCCGGCTCGATGCCGTCAAAGGGGTCTAAGCGCGTGATTTGATGGGGAGTGACGCCAATCAGCAGGCGTCGACCGTCGACTTCGATCAGCATGATCCGCTCTTTGCTGCCGACGGAAATTTGACCCACAGCCCGAATCGGACTGTCGGCATCGCGCTGAAGCACGTTGAGAAAGGAAAACCGGCGCACGGCCCAGGCCAGACCAAAGATCAGCACCAGCACACCGACCAGGCCCAAAGCCACTCGGCTCAGGCTGTCAGCCGCGTCAAACGATACGTCCTCAGCCATCGCCAGACCCGCCGGCAGCCAGGCCGCCAGCAGCCAGTAAAGACGGATGCCGGTGCGCGGCAGCTTCATTGCAGCTTCTTGATGCGCTCGCTCGGACTGATGACGTCGGTCAAGCGGATGCCGAACTTCTCGTTGACCACCACCACCTCACCGTGGGCCACCAGCGTGCCGTTGACAAAGACATCCAGCGGTTCACCGGCCGTCCGGTCCAGTTCCACCACCGAGCCCTGGTTGA
>SKIE01000370.1 GCA_007116585.1 Wenzhouxiangella sp.
GGCCTACGCTGCCCCGGCTTCCTGAAGCACCTTTCGCTTGCCTGGCCAGCGACACAGGTCGACCACAGGACATTCCCGGCACAGCGGCTTGCGCGCCTTGCAGGTGTAGCGCCCGTGTAGAATCAGCCAGTGGTGGGCGTTGAGCAGGTAGTCGTCGGGCACCCGCTTGAGCAGGGCTTTCTCGACCGCGAGCACGGTCTTGCCGGGGGCCAGTCCGGTTCGGTTGGCCACCCGGAAAATGTGCGTGTCGACTGCCATGGCCGGCTCGCCGAAAGCCGTGTTGAGAATCACGTTGGCAGTTTTCCGGCCCACGCCAGGCAGGGCTTCCAGCTCGGCGCGGTCGCGCGGCACCTCGCTGCCGTGGCGCTCGACCAGCAAGCGGCAGGCGGCGATGATGTTCTTGGCCTTGTTGTTGAACAAGCCGATAGTCTTGATGTAATCCTTCAATCCCTCCTCGCCCAGGTCGAGAATGGCCTGTGGCGTGTTGGCCACCGGGAACAGCCGCGCGGTGGCCTTGTTGACGCCGACATCGGTCGCCTGGGCCGATAGCGCGACTGCCACCAGCAGTTCGAACGGGCTGTCGTACTTCAGCTCGGTTCTCGGATTCGGGTTGAGTTCGGCCAGGCGCCGGAAAAACGTCACGCGGTCGGTCGCGTTCATCGCGGGCATAGGCTTTCGGGCAACGATCAGGGGATTGTCGGCAGGCGCGAAGAATAGCACTGCCGGACGGCACAGTACACTAGAGGCAGATTCAACCGATGTCTGGCTGTTTGTTCCATGGAAAGCCCGCTGATCGAGGCACTGCGCGACCCTTCCCGTTACCCGCACCCGGTCGACAAAGTTGAGCTCATAGAGACCCATATCTCATGGGTCTTGCTGGCCGGGGATCGCGTCTACAAAATCAAGAAACCGGTCGACTTCGGTTTTCTGGATTTCTCCACGCCGGAGAAAAGGCTGTACTTCTGCCGCGAAGAAGTGCGCCTGAATCAGCGCACGGCACCTGGCCTGTACCTTGGGGTGGAACCGGTAATTGGCTCAGTCGAGCAACCCCGGCTGGGCGGTGACGGGCCGGCGATCGAATACGCGGTCTGCATGCGCCGTTTTGATGTGGCCGACGGGTTTGATCAGCTGATCGAACAAGGGCGCTTCCAGCCCGCCCATGCCGAGTCGTTGGGCGACGCCTTGGCCGATCTGCATGCCAAGGCGGCTGTGGCAGACGGGGCCGATGCCTGGGGCAGGGCTGAGACGGTGATCGGCCCCATGCGGGATAACTTCAGTACCTTGTTTGAGCGCATCGACGACCCGACGCGGCGTGAGCAGCTAGAGACGCTGCGAGTGTGGACCGAACAGCAGTTCGAAGCGCTGGCCGGTTTGGTCGAGCAGCGCCGCCAGAGCGGTTTCGTGCGCGAGTGCCATGGCGATGTGCACCTGGGCAACGTGACGCTGTTCGAAGGACGGACCACGCTATTTGACTGCATCGAGTTCAGCCCTGATCTTCGCTGGACCGACGTGATGGCTGATCTGGCCTTTGTCATCATGGACCTGCACGATCGCGGCGATGCGGCCAATGCCTGGCGGCTGCTCGACCGCTACCTGGCGCGAACCGGCGATCATTCAGGCCTCGCCCTGCTGGATTTCTTCATCGTGTATCGAGCGATGGTGCGAGCCAAGGTGGCCGCACTTGGACTCGAGCCGGGCCTTGATGATGAGCAGATGGCGCGTATCCGCCGCCGCGTGGATCGGTATATCCAGCTCTCCAGCCAGGTCAGCGCCGGCAGCCGGCCGCTGCTGGTTCTGACCTGCGGGGTGTCCGGCAGCGGCAAGAGTCATTTGGCAGAGCGGCTGTTGGCTCGCTGTGGTCTGGTGCGGTTGCGATCGGATGTCGAGCGCAAGCGCTTGTTCGGCCTGAGCGAAGCCCAGCGATCAGGCTCTGGCCTGGCGGCCGGTATATACAGCGCGGCAGCCGGTGAGCAGACTTACGCCGAGCTGCGCCGGCGAGCCCGACAGTTGCTTGCCGCGGGTTTCGGGGTGGTGGTGGACGCGACCTTTCTTGCCCAGACCCGGCGGGCGGAGTTTCGCGCGCTGGCTGACGAGCAGGACTGCCCGTTCGGGGTCATCACCTGCGTTGCTGAACAAGCCATCCTGCGCGAGCGCGTGCGGCAGCGCGCACAGAAAGGCGCTGACGCCTCCGAGGCCGATGAAGCGGTGCTGACCCGACAGTTGTCCGCTTTTGAAGGCTGCGGGCGGGAAGAGGGCGCGCTGCTGCAGATCGACACGGCGAAAGCCGGTGGCGCGGACCGGGCGGCCGAGTGGGTCAGGTCGCTGCGGAAGATGTCCGAGCCGAGGCAGGCGCGGGCCGCGACCGCGCAATAATGAACTGCCGCAGCGCGATCATCAGTCCCAGCCCGATGAATGCGCCGGGCGGCAACAGCGCCAGCAGCAGGCCGCTGCCCTGGGGCAGGATCTGCATGCTCAGCACCGCCGCCCACTCGCCCAAAAGCAGGTCGGCGCCGGCAAACAGGGTGCCCTGACCAATCATTTCCCGACCGGCGCCCAAGGCAATGAGCACCAGCGCAAATCCAACCCCTTGGGCCAAGGCATCGTGCATGGTGGGCAGCAGCGGCTGACGCGACGCGAACGCCTCGGCCCGGGCCAGGATGGTGCAGTTGGTCACGATCAGCGGTACAAAAATGCCCAGCGTGCGGCTCAGTTCCGGCAGGCCGGCCTGCAGGCCCAGATCGACCACCGTGACCAGGGTGGCAATGATCAGCACGA
>SKIE01000221.1 GCA_007116585.1 Wenzhouxiangella sp.
ATCGTCTCGGTGTCCCCCGTCTCTCATGACCTCAACTTCTCGAACCGCCCGGTGCGGACCCGCATGCCGGGTGGTGTGGGAGGGGATCGGTCGGCTATGCTGACCGACCCCTATCCCGATTCGGCTAGGATAGGGGCTGGTGTTGTTCTTGAGGGTGGCCACGATGCGCGGTTTCCATGTGCTTTTGCTGGTTGCGTTGCTGACCTGCCTGCCGCTGGGGGTGGCCGAGGCCAGCTGCGAGTTGTCTTCGGTGCGGCTCGGTTCGGTGCTGGTCAAGGTCGGGGATGCCGAGCGGCGCGCGCTGGAGGCTGATCCGGATCGGCAGATCCAGCTAGAAACTGCCGCAGGTGGTGCCGCTGGCTATCGGCTTGACTTCCACCAGGCCCGGCAGACCGTGCAGATCTACATTCGGGCCGGTCGAGTGGTCAGGATTTGCCGGGTGCGTTCCTGAGCGCTTCGAGACGCTCGATCTGGCGGCTGAGTTCGGCCACGGTCGCCTCGTGGTCCGAGCGGCGCTGACGTTCCTTGGCCACCACCTCGGCCGGCGCATTGCCGACGAACTTCTCGTTGGCCAGTTTCTTAGCCACGCTCTCCAGCCCTTTTCGCTCGCGCTCCAGCTGTTTGCTCAGGCGGGCCAGTTCCTCACCCACATCAACCAGCCCGGCCAGCGGGATCAGCAGGCGCAGATCGCCGGCCAGCGCAACGGCACAGGCGGAACTGTCATAGTCCGCCTCAGCGGTTTCGATACGCTCCAGACGCGCCAGCCGGCGGATCAAGTCGCCGTATTTGTGAAGACGCGCATGATCTCGGTCACTGCCTTGCTGAATCAGTAGCGGCATGGGTTTGCCGGGGGCCAGGTTGAGCTCGGTGCGGGCTGATCTGATGGCGCTGATGACGCCCTTCAGCCATTCCACGTCGGCCTCGGCATCGCCGTCAACCGGGCCGGCTTCCGGCCAGTCCATCTGGCTGATGCTCTCACCGTCCAGGCCGGCCGGTACCCGTACCCGCTGCCAGATCTCTTCGGTCACAAACGGGACGAAGGGGTGGAGCAGGCGCAGCGTGGTTTCGAGCACTCGGGCCAGGGTGTGGCGCGTAGCGCGTGCGGTGGCCGGATCGGCGGCTTCAGCTTCCTCGTACAGGGCGGGCTTGGACAGCTCCAGGTACCAGTCACAGAACTCGTTCCATACGAATTCATAGAGCGCGCGCGTGGCCAGGTCGAAGCGGTAGTCGGCCAGCGCGTGATCGACTTCTGAAATGGTGCGGTTCAGGCGCGACAGAATCCAGCGCGAGAGTGTATCCAGCTCATCGGTTGACGGTGCGGGCAGCCTGTCCTCGCCCACGTTCATCAGGGTGAAGCGCGCCGCGTTCCAGAGCTTGTTAAGGAAGTTTCGATAGCCTTCGCAGCGGGCCAGATCGAACTTGATGTCCCGCCCATGGCCGGCCAGGGCGGAGAAGGTGATGCGCAACGCGTCGGCGCCAAAAGCCGGTATGCCGTTCGGGAATTCCTCGCGCGTTGTCTTTTCGATTCGCTTGGCCAGATGCGGTTGCATCATTGCGCTGGTGCGTTTGTCGACCAGGGCCTCCAGGTCTATGCCGTCAATGAGGTCCAGCGGGTCAAGGATGTTGCCCTTGGACTTCGACATCTTCTGACCCTCGCGATCGCGGATCAGACCGGTGATGTAGACCTGCTCGAACGGCACCTTGCCGGTGAAGTGGCCGGTCATCATGATCATCCGCGCGACCCAGAAAAAGATGATGTCAAAGCCGGTGATCAGCACCGAAGTGGGCAGGTAGCGCTCCAGGCCTTCAGACTCCATGCGTTGAGAGTCGGGCCAGCCCAGCGTGGAGTGCGCCCACAGGGCCGACGAGAACCAGGTTTCGAGCACGTCCTCGTCCTGCCTCAGGGACAAATCTGCCGGAAGCTGGTGACGCTCGCGGACTTCGGCCTCGCTCCGGCCAACATAGATCGTGCCGGCCTCGTCATACCAGGCCGGGATGCGATGGCCCCACCACAGCTGGCGGCTGATGCACCAGTCCTGCAGGTTTTCCATCCAGTGGCGGTAGGTGTTGATCCAGTTGCCCGGCACGAACTCCACCTGGCCCGATTCGACCAGATCCAGCCCGAGCTTGCCCAGCTGGTCCATTTTCACGAACCACTGGTCGGTCAGATACGGCTCGATGATCTGGCCGGAGCGGTCACCGCGCGGCACCACCATCGGGTGGGGTTTTTCCTCGATCAGCAGGCCCTCAGTTTTAAGATCGGCCAGAACGCGCTCGCGCGCCTCGAATCGATCCAGCCCGCGATACCGGGCCGGCGCGTTGTCGCTGATGGCGGCCTGCGGCGTGAACACGTTGATCGGTTCAAAGCCGTGGCGCGCGCCCACTTCCCAGTCGTTGAAATCATGCGCCGGGGTGATCTTGACGCAGCCGGTGCCGAACTCTGGGTCGACGTAGTCGTCGGCGATCACCGGAATGCGGCGCCCGGTCAGCGGCAACTCAACCGTCTGGCCAACCAGGTCGCGATAGCGGGCATCGTCGGGGTGGACGGCTACGCAGACATCGCCGAGCAGGGTTTCCGGTCGGGTCGTGGCCACCACCACGTCACCGCGTCCGTCGCTGCGCGGGTAACGAATCGACCAGATCTTGCCCTGCTCATCGCTGTTGACCACTTCCAGGTCGGAAATGGCGGTCTGCAGTACCGGGTCCCAGTTGACCAGGCGTGGGCCGCGGTAGATCAGGTCTTCCTCGTGCAGGCGCACGAAAGTTTCGGTGA
>SKIE01000192.1 GCA_007116585.1 Wenzhouxiangella sp.
CGCTTCGCGCGCTCGCAGATGGGCCCGGAGCGGGCTATGGAGCGGCTGCTGGAAGCGGCCATGGAAAGCGACGGCAGGCAGTCGATGGATCGGTTTGTCGACGGCATCGCGGTGATTACGCGCGACCTTGCTCACGCCGCCAACAACGACGAACCCGGTGCGATGGAATTGGAGTCCGTGCAGCAGCTGCATGTTGATACCCTGACGATCCTCATCGAACAAGGGCCCTTGCCGGACCACCGAATCACCGGCGCCCAGCGTTTGCTTCGGTATGTGCAGCTGAATCAGGACGTAGCGCTGTCCGCGGTGCTGGACCCAGTGTTTGAACTGGCCGGCAGCCCGGATCAGACTTTTGAAACCCGTATGGCGGTGCAGCAGTTCCTGGGCAGGACCTTTGCGACCCTACCTGCGCGCGACCCCGAGTACCTGTTCGGCAAGGCCGTTGAGATGCTCTGGGCCGGCGATGACGCAGAAACAACCGAGATTCCGGCGAGCATGCTGAACTACGCGCGGCGCGCTCCGGAACACGCCGAGATCGTGATCGCGAACCTTCAGGCATCGATGGCCGACCACCTGGACCAGTGGACGGTCAACCCCGCTGCGGCGGTGGCGCTGAACGTGGCCAGCATTTCGCAACTCGACCGCCGCTCGGCTCGTGAACAGGGGTCGATGGTCGTCGGTGAGCTGATTGCCAGCCCGGCCGCCGAGCTGGAATACCTTGAAGCGCACCTGATGCGGCGGATGAACACGATGGCCGATTTCAGCAACAACACCGTTGCCGGAATGGCCGGCCTCGTAGGGCCGACCATCTTTGCCGAGCACGAGGCCATGCATCGGCAATTTCATCCCGCGGCTTTCGCGGAAATCCTGCAAGTCCGCCCGGGCTGGTTTCGCGACGAACCCGACTCAGTGACAGAGTGGAAGCGCTTTCTCACCAGGGTGGTGGAAGCTCGGGTGGAACATTTCAGTGCCTCGGCGCAATCGGCGCTGGAGGCGCTGGATTGATGCACCGATTCGTGGTGCGGATTGCAAAGGGGTGCTTCGGTCGTTGGGAAAAAAAGGCGGCCGCAACCGACTCAAGGACGACATCAAATGAATGCTGATCATCTGTCGCCGCATACCCAGCCAAGGGTAAACAAGTTGAGTGGAGGTATGTCCTACCTCGTCATCTCTTTGGCCCTGATTGCGGCGAGTATTTCAGGCTCAGCCGCAATCCCGCTGGATCCCGACAATCCCGGGCTGTCTGACGCTCAGCGCCATGCTCAGCTGCAACGGACAATGGATTTCTGGTCAGAGGTCGATATAAATCTGGACCGAACCGCATTGCATCCGAAGACGCTGGGCATCCACCTGGAAACACCGCAGGCCGCGTTCGAGTGGGTTCGCGATCAGACTCGGCCGGTGCCGTACGAAGGCGTGCTGCGCAACTCCGTCGGCGTCCTTCAGGACCGGCAGGGCAATAGTCTCGATCGTTCCCTGTTGCTGCTCGAGATGCTCGAAGCGCAGGGCTATTCAGTGCGAATGGCGCGCGGTGTGATCAACGATGAAGCAGTGCTGAATGCCATGGACCAGGCCTGGCAGGAGCCCTTCGACCCGTTCAAAGGGATGGCCGAAGAGATTCTCGACGTGATGGCCCGTGCCGGCGACAGGCTGAATCTCGACCGCTTGCCCGATGGGGCAATTGAACAATACCTGCAGGATCTTGCGGCTGATGAGTCATTCTGGACCTCGGCGCGAGAACAGGTGAAGTCCGAACTCGAACAGCAGCTGGACGCAGACGCCTTTGCCGGGTCGCAGTCTTCGGCAGACCATCTCGATTCATGGCGAGAGCACTGGTGGGTCGAGTACCAGCGAGAGGGCCAATGGATCGCACTGGATCCATCCCTGGCCGACAATCGTCCCGGCCAGACATCGACGAAGACGGAGGAGACGATCGCACCGAGCCTGCTGTCCCGTGATCTGGCCCATTCGATCGAATTCAAGATCGTTGCGGAGATACGTGAGGGACGGGAAACAAGCGAGCACGTCCTGGTGGAAACAACGGTTCTGCCGCACGAGCTTTTCGTTCCGGTGATCTCGGTCGGTATGACGCCTCTATCGGGCAGCCTGTCTGAAGTGATCAGCGAGACAGCGGCGGCGCTCAACCGTGACGAGGGTTTGGTCGAAGGGATTCTGAACATCGAGGAATGGCTGCCGGTCATCAAGGTTGGCAACTACGTCGAGGCTGATAAAAGCATCTTCCTGGATGGCCGGATTCGCGACAACCCAAACGCATTCCCAACCGGGCGCGCAATGGCTGAAGCTTCGAGTGCCCTGGGCGGGCTGCTGTCGCGAGGCCGGAAAGAGGAACAGCCCGAACGGGCCTGGACCTCCATGCATGTGGACATGACCCATCACCAGCCCGGACGGCCCACCGAAACGCAACGGCTGACCCGCTTTGATCTGGACAACCCGAACTGGAAGGTTCCGATCCAGGCCGTCTACGGAATTTCGGAGGAGGAGCTGCTGGTGTTCGGTGCCCTGGGCACGGAATCGAGCATTTTCCTGAAGCACTTCCAACCATCGCCCTACTGGTTCGTCGACCAACTCATCAGTCAGTTGCTGTCCAACGAGGACCTGGTGATCAAGGCATTGACCGATCCACGCTTTGAACCAGACGATCGCGACCTGGAGTCACTGGCATCCGTACCCGAAGCGCTCATGGAGTTTCTCGTTCATCGAGTGAATGAAGACGCCATTCGAAAGCATGCGGCAGTGGATGAGATCGGCGTGCTGGCCTTGCACCAGTCGATGATGCCGCTGAATCGGCAGCAGATTCGCTTTTCGCAGACCATCGACCTGCTTCGTCATCGGCTGGCCTGGCGGGCGCCGGATGGGTCGCCAAGCCCGGGCGGCTTGATCGACAGCGTCAACGAATGGCGCGCGCTGGCCGGCAGTTCCAGCGTCTACTCAGGCGTAATGGACTACCACCAGGCAGCCTTCGAGGGCTCTGTTGGCTGGGTACTGCTCAAGAACGAGCAGCAATGGCAAGGTCGGGCAGAGGATGCCGCTGCGCCGGCTCCCGCAGTTTTCCAGCAAGCGTGGGGGAATGGCCGCTGGGTGCTGGCGCAGCCGGGCGGTAGCAGTGGATCCTACCCGGTCGGCAAATACTGGTGGGACTTTGATCCTGCCAGTGGCGATGTATTGATTCGAGACCTGATGGGCCACAGCAGCGCCAGCCGGGTTCGCGTTTTTGATGCCATGCAGCTTTCCTTTGCCCTGGCCAGCCCGGCAACGGAATTTTTTACGGTTGCAGGGATTACAAGCGGTTTGGTTTTTGGAATGTGGGGTTTTGGTGACTGCATGATTACGAATATGAACTTCGGGTGTTGCATGGCGGTAGGGATGTTCGGCTTTGCTCTTGGCTATGCTCTCGGCGCAGGGATCGGGGCAATAAAACTGCTCGGCATTTACGCGCCAGCTGTCGGCTTCTCCGCAGGGGTGGGTTTTGATGTCGTGACTTCACCATTCAACAGTGCCTTGGACGGGGTTTGCCTCAACCCTCGCTGGGAAAGGGAAAAAAGCGAGAGAAACTCGTCATGATAAAGCGGAATCAATGGCTTGAATGTCTACTTCTGGGTCTGGTGAGCTTGTCAGCCCTTGCTACTTCCGATTCCCCGGAAGCGGTCTGGATTACCGGTGATGTGCAAGGCGCCTATCTGACCAGTGGCGAAGAGGCTTCGCGGCCGGGCTTGGTCAGGCTGGCCGGCGAATGGGGTGGCGCAAATCATGCCGATAGGTTATTAATCGATGGCGGCAACCTGTTCTTCGGCCATCACCTGCTTGGCGAAGATCCTGCCCATCTGTTGCAGTTACCGGAAGTCTTCGGCTACGACGTGGTGCACATCGCCTACATGGATTTGGCGTTCGGCCCCGATGTCCTGATGCAGAACCTGCCGAACCGAAGTTATGCGGCGGTCAGCGCCAACCTGCTCGACCGAAATGGCGAAGCCATCGCCCGCCCCTTCGTGATTCGCACCACCGATGGCCAACGCCTGGCCATAACCGGCGTCAGCGGACTAAGTGCAAACTGGCTCTCGTTGACACGCATGAAACGGTTCACTGACCAGGTCGAGGTGCTCGACCCAATCGAGCGCTTGCGTGAATTGCTGCCCGAGATGAAGGCCGAAGCGGACCAGGTCGTCGTGCTTTTTGCCGGCGAAGTCCCCGAGCTCAAACGACTTCTGCGTGAACTGGGCGGGCAGATCGATGTTGTAGCGGTGGGCGTCACGCCCGGTGGCATGAATGACCCCTTGCCCGAGGGCGTCCTGAACGCTCGCGGCACCTTCGGCAATCGCGTGCTCCACTGGCGCCCGGCAAGTGGGTCTGCTCAGCACATGAGTACGGATATCGAACAGCCGGAAATCGATCAGCTGGTCGGATTGCTGACGCGGCAGGGTGTGCCGCGCGAGCCTTCTTTCAGCGAGAACCTGCCACCCCAGGAGTGGCCTGAAGACGGGCTTCCGCTCAACGAGCAGGTGCCCGTTCGCCTCAGTGGCGCCAATCGAGCCATGCAGCTGGGCGTGCGGGGCCTGACCCGCGCTGACCAATGGCAAGGTCACAGCTCGCCTGACGACTTCCAGTTCCTGGTGCTATCGACCGTGGCCGAGAATCGCAAGCCAAGCGATCTGATCGCACAGGACAATGGGCAGGAGGCCATACTTTTTAGCCACTTGCATCAGGCCCTGGTACTGATTCACAACGGTGTTCATGTCAGAGCCCTGCATGCTGATCATGAGCAGTTCGACAACGCCTTTCCTTTCACCTTCGCCCTGCCAGCCCCGCGAACTCGGCTGCAGCGTGACTTCATTTTCCTGGTTCCCGAGGGCGAGCCTGAATCGCTCGAGCTCCGCTACCACCACGTCGAGTACGCACCGATCTCGATTGCCCTGACCGGACCGGTGGAAGACATGGCGGTTTCAAGGGTCGAAGTCGAACTGCAGCAAAACGAGCTGTTTGATCTGGGCGTACGCGGCATCGAGGAGATTATCGCACCCGATGGGGCCACTGATTCTGACTCACGGCGATACGTGGCCGTCGACCTGGTCGGTCAAAGTCGCCTGGTGCGGCTCAACCCGGCCAATCACTTCCGCCAGGGCGCTGATACAGACGCCCGTTTGGAGACCGCCATGGTCTTGCCCTACCTGTACGCCGACCAGCACCTGCAGCTGGTCACCCCCTCGGGCCATGTCTACCTGCCGGACTATGCGCTGAGCCAAATGCCGAGGATTCCCTTGCTCCTGCCCGATCAACTCACCGGTGGCCGGCTTGTTTTCGCACTGCCCAAAGAAGTGAATGACTACGAGTTCGTCGCCTACTTTGCCAATATGGGTACAAGTACCGGCGGCCTGGTGGGATTCATGGAAGAAATGCGTTTTCCGCAAGGCGGTCAGTCGCTGGAGTATGCGGATTATCCGGTTTTAGTCGATTTCGAACTCGAAATCCTCGCAGTCGTGATGACGCATGTGGAGCGGACCAACGCCTGGAACGGGGTGAAGAAAGACGGTGGCGAAACGGTGCTTTTAGTCGACCTGGTGATCGTCAACGAAACCGAAGAACCCGGATTCTGGCCGATGGATGAGCGGGTCGGAGTGACCCTGGCGGACGGCCGACGGCGTGTCAGTCAGGCAATGACCGATCAATATGGCTTTGCCCTGGCTGATCCGCTGCACCTGCCACCCGGTGAGCCTCGTCGAATTCGCCTGGCCTATGTGATCCCGGAAGGCGAAATTGCCGGGAATGTGGATGTGCGAGGCGTGTCCGCCAACGTGGAGCGGAAACTGGGCTGGTAACCGTCATGGCGGCAAGCCTGGCCTTTCGGTCCAGGCCTGCCGCCTGGTCTGCCGTCGCAGCGTTCATTCATCGGCCAGTTGTATTTCCACCGACTGTCCCGGTGCAATGTTTACCATCTCGCGATGCTCGCCTTCGCTGGTGTCCACGATGATTTCGTACTGGCCGGGTGGCAGTTCTACGGGCTCACCGTCGACGCGGCTTGTTGCCAGTTCCCGGCCGGTGGCATCGGCCACTTGGAAGCGCGCCGCCAGCGCGCTGGCCAGCCCGTCAACCAGCTCTTCGCCGTCCTGGCTGTCGAAGTACTCGCCGCCACCGGCTGTCGCGTAGCGCACAAAATCTGCCTGCAGATCAAGTTCGTCGATATGAAAGCCGACGATGTTCAAGCGGACATCGACGCCTTCTTCGGCAAGTGTAGCGACGGCCTGGCCTAGATCCCCGTCGCAGGTTTCCTCGCCGTCGGTCAGCATCACCACAAGGCGCTGGCGATCGTCAAAGCCTGCCAGGTCATCCAGGGCGGCCTCGAGGGAGGCGGCCAGCGGCGTGCGCGCCAGGTTGATTGCCCGGATGTCGTCGACTGCAGCGCGCACCGCAGCGTGGTTGTCTGCAGACGGGGCCACCAGCAGCTCGGTCTCGCAGCTGTGGGGCTCGGTATGACCGTAGGCCCGAAGTGCGATGGGTACATGCGCGGGGATGCGATCATCGAGCACTTCGCCGACGATTTGTTTGGCGATGTCGATCCGTCGGCCGCCTTGCATGCGCCGAAGCATTGATCCGGATGCATCGAAGATCAGGTGGATCACCCCCGCGCCTACGATGGGCGTATCGCCACTGACCACCCTGAGCAGGCCATCGTCAGGCGGGTCCTGGTAGCGGGCCTCGGCCGTGAGCCTGAACGCACTGGGGCGACGAATCAAACGCATCGCCCGCTGGATGGCCCGCTGCATGGCGTCTTCGGTGTCCGCGTAGCTGTATTCGCCTCCGCCGACATTGGCCCAGGCGCGCATGATCTGCTGATAACCCCGATGCTCGGCAATATCATTGCGCCCGCCGTTGCTGACCTCGATGGCAAAGACCCTTGGCTGAGCTTGCTCAAGGTGATCCCACAGGGACATATCCCAGCCAAAGAATTCCGCATCAGCGATGAGGATGATGACCCTTTCGCCTTTGCGGCCTGCCATGATCTGGCTGACCTGGGCCAGCGCCGTGTGAGCTGCTGAACTGACGTAGCTATGGTCGTAGCGCGCCATGCCCTGGATCATCTGCTGCGGCGTCTCGGCCCAGCCGCGGATCAGCGGTGGCCCGCCCAGGGCCAGGTAATTGCCAACTTCCTGTCCTGGAATCAGCCCCTCACCGGCGGTCTTGAGCGCTCGATGAATCGCTGGCTGCGCGAGATTGACGCTGACGCTTTCGTCCCACATGTACATGATCGAGCGCGGCGGCTCCTCCACGTCCAGGCGAAAGCTGCCAGGATCAAGGCCGACTGCTTCGCCGCGTCGATGGCCGAGCTCATCGGTTCGCCAGCTCACCGGCACCGGCTCGCCGTTCGCGTCGAACAGCTCAAGCAGAAGCCGGTCGGGCATCGGCTCTTCGATCACGAAAGCCAGGGTGTTGTCGGGCGCCTCCAGGGTGACCGCGTAACTTCGGATATCACCGGGGTGTGCCATCTGGCCGCTGATGCGGCCATCCAGCGGCCAGGGACTTTCTGGGCTTGAGGCGTCGTCGTCAATCGCGGTGATCAGCTCGGGTGCCTCGAGCTGGTGCTCGAACGGGCCGGTACTCCGATAATGGCCCCAGTAACCGAGGATGGATGCCCGGCTGTCGAGACTATCGGCCTCGAAGGCTTCTATGGCCAGTGGCAGGCGCCAGGTTTTTTCCTCGCGGGTGTCGCCCGGCTCCGGCAATTGAATTTCCAGGCGCAGGTAGCGCGCCCAGACCGGCTCGGACAGGCTCAGCTGCGCGAGGCCGTCATCGTCCCGATCCAGCGTCCAGGTGGCCTGTTCTGTCCAGGGGCCGACCGGTGTGCGGGTACTGGTGGAAACGTGGACAGTATCGATGGGCAAGCCGGCCCAATCGAGATTGTCGCGCCAGGTGATTTCATCAATGCGTGCGGCGCGATGCTGGTGCATCGCGAACACCACCTCGACGCTGCGACCGCTGATGCCGACCGGGCGCCCTTCCTGGCTGTGGTCGGGAAAGTCGTACAGCCGGCCATTGTCCGGTCGGGTGTAGACCCAATGGCCGCCGAGCTCCGGGTCCAGCAGGTTGGTCCGCGCTTGTGCATTGTTGCCGGTCGCGGGAATGCCGAGCGCCTTGAACAGGCCCGTGCCGTGAACACGGGCGCGGGTGCCCCAGATATCGAGTGGTCGGATCTCTAGATAGCGAGCCTGAACCGGTTGGTCGAGGAAGAAGTACTGCTGAACCTTGGCCGAATCAAGCTCCACGGTTTTCAATGGCTTGTACTGTTCACCGTCTTCGCTGTAGCGGATTTCTACCCGCCGCCAGCGATCGAGCGGGCTGTAGCTGGAGCGTTGATGGAAGGTCAGGGCATGAATCTCCCCGCCGTTGCTGGCCAGTCGCAGGGGCGGCAGCGCTTCACCCTGGCCCCTGGCCTGAATCGAAATGCCGTCAATCGACAGGCCGTCAATGAGAAAGTGCGGATAGAGATTCTGGCCCCGGTAACGGTCACCCACCGTCTCGCCGGTCTCCGGATCGATGAAACGCGCACCCAGCCCATGCCAGGCCAGGTTGACCAGCCCGGCGAGCTGTTCGGGAAATTCGGGCTCAGCCAGCGGCGAAACCGGCCGGGCGTTGGCGTCCAAGGCCAGCTTGGCCTCGACAACCTGGCCGCCGGCCGAGACATAAATCGCCACGGGAAGGTCATCACTCAGTTCTGCTGGCAGCCGCCATTCAAGGTCCAGCGACTCTGACTCGCCAGGTGTCAGCTGTACGTTTCCTGGAAGGCCGTCGACCTGCCAGCCCTCATGGCTTGCATGGGCGTAAAGCCGCGCGGTGATTTCTGCGTCACTGGTGTTGGAAATGGTGAGCCGGGCGTCCAGGCGCTGGACGTTTGGGTACCAGGCGGTAGCCCGATCGACGGCGAGCTCGATACTGGCTTCCAAAGCATCGGCTGGATGGTCCGGTATGCCGCCATAGGACGGCACCATTGCCGCCAAGGTTGGGAGGTCGGATATAGGCATTCCGGAGTGCCGAGTCCAGGGGTCGGCCAGCTTCAGTTCCACGGAATACTCGATTGCTTCAAGCTGGCTGCCATCGATACGCAGATAATAATCGCCTGGCGGAAGATACTGACTCAGCCGCAAGCGCTCGCCGACCTGATTCACAGTGATCAAGCGTTGGCCTTCCCATTCCATGGAGGTGCCGAGCGATCCGCCTTCTTCAGGCTCGATCTCGAGCAGCACATGGTTCCAGCCGGGCAGATGAAAATGCAGGTAGTCGCGGTCGCTGCGGCCGTGCAGCCGACCCTGCATGGGCAGCCCTGGTCGCAGGCTGTTGGCGGTGTGCGGGGTGTCGTTTGGCTCGTTGGCAAAGCTGGCCGTCGGCTCGCCCATCGGTGTGGCCTCCAGGCGGAAATCAGAATCTTCGCCTGCAAGCATGACAACGTAGCGGCCCGGCTCGAGCAGCAGTCGATCGATCTGCCAGCGTGATTGCGCTCGCCGGGAGCCAGCCTGAGCGACGAACCCACGCTCGCCTTCGCGGGCGATGCGGAGCCGACTCAGCGCATCGCCCTCTGTCACAAATGACCAAAGTTGTCGGTTGGTGGGGATCAGGAGTTCGAAGTAGGCCTCGGAATCCCCTTCGATATGGCCCTGGATGACCTCGCCCGGTGTCAGCGACAGCGCCCAGTCGCGCGCCTCGAACGGCTTTCGCGCATGCCCTTCGGGTGTGGCAGCGCCCGGGGTCATTTGGACTGTGTACGCGGACTCGAAGCGGGAGCGTTCGGGGCTCACGTTGAGGTAATAGTCGCCTGCGTCGAGCCAGATGCCATGAAAGCGAACGGCATCCTCGCCGGAACGGCAGAACTCGCCACGGCCATCAACTTCACCCAGGCAGGCGGTCATGGGGTCGCCGTCAATGTCCACCGTGATGTCGAGCGGCGCGGTTGCCTGCGCCTCTGTCACGCTGAAGGCCACGTAGGTTCGTTCACGACCGGCCAGCTGACCGCTGAAACCTTCGCCCAGATCGGCCCGGTTGGCGTCTTCCAGGGTGCTGTTGGGCTCCTTCGCCAGCTGACCGACGATTCTTCCATCGGCCACAAGTTCCAGACGGGCACGCCCCAACGCTTTTCCGTCCGGCGAGTCCATGATCAGTCGGCTGCCTTCCTCCAGAGCAAGGCGTGACCACTGCTGTTGTGGCGGCTGCATAACGCGCCGTTCGGCAATAACATCGCCATCTGCATTCTCAACCCAGGCTTCAACCGTGCTGCCGAGCTCCTGATCCAGCTTCAATCGCCAGACAGTGCCTTCGGAAGCGTCCGGATCAGGTTCCAGCGGGATCTCATGGCGCGGTCCGTGGAACTGGTAGACGCGGCTGCGCCCGGCCAAAAGGGCTTCCACCGTCAGATCGTCGACTTGCCCGACCTGACCCGGGCGGACTCGCAGGGATTGACCGGCCTCCA
>SKIE01000209.1 GCA_007116585.1 Wenzhouxiangella sp.
AGTTCTCCTACCGCGACGCCGACGGCTATGTGTTCATGGACAGCGAGGACTACAGCCAGTACGTGCTGACCGACAGCGACATCGGCGACGCCGCCGACTACTTGCTGGAAGGCCAGGACGGCGTCTACGTGCTCATTATTGGTGATCAGCCGGTGGCCATCCAGCTGCCCCAGTCGGTTGTGCTGGAAGTGACCGACACCGCGCCGGTGATGAAGGGAGCAACCGCATCGCGTTCGGCCAAACCGGCCACGCTGGAAACGGGGCTGGATGTGTCGGTGCCGGACTACATCACTCCGGGCGAGAAGATCAAGGTCAATACCGAGACCGGCGAGTTCATGAGCCGCGCCTGATGAGTAACGAGTCCGGTGTCGATCCGCGCCTCAAGGCACTGCGCGATGAGCTCGATTCGGTCGATCGCGGCCTGGTCGATCTGGCCGCGCGGCGCCAGCAGGTGGTGGCCGAGATTGGCCGCATCAAGCAGGGCGCGGGTCGACAGTTGCGCGACTTCCGGCGCGAGCGCGAGGTGCTCGACGGGGTGCGCGCGCATGCCGCTCAGTCCGGGCTGGACCCGGACGTGGCCGAAGACCTGCTCAAGCGCTTGATCAATGCCTCGCTGACCCGCCAGGAACAGGATCGCGTGCGGGCTGCGGGGCGTGGCGAGGGCAGTACCGCGCTGGTGATCGGCGGTGCCGGTCTGCTGGGCGGCTGGCTGGTCGGGTTTCTGGACTCCCAGGGCTACGTGGTGTCGGTGGCCGACCCGGCCGTCGATACTCAACTGCCGCGCAGCTACAGCGACTGGCGCGACGGTCCGCTGGATGCCGAGCTGATCGTGGTCTCAACACCTCCCCGCGCCAGCGCAGCGATTCTCGAGGAACTGGCCGAACGGCGCGTGCCCGGCCTGGTGTTTGACGTTGGCTCGATCAAATCACCGCTGATCCCCGCGCTGCGCCGGGCCGCCGAGAGCGGGCTCAACGTATGCTCCGTCCACCCCATGTTCGGACCCGATACCCAGCTGCTGTCGGGCCGGCACGTGCTGCTCATGGACGTGGGCTGCCGGTCCGCGGTCGACCAGGCCGGCGCGCTGTTCGTCGACACCATGGCCGAAGTCGTCGAGGTCGCGCTGGAGCAACACGACCGGCTCATGGCGCTGGTGCTGGGTTTGTCGCACGCGCTCAACGTCGCTTTTTTCACCGCGCTGGTGCGCTCGGGCATCAAGGCCGATCAACTGGCCGGTATCTCCAGCACGACTTTCAAGCGCCAGCTCGAAATCGCCCGCGACGTCGCGGCAGAAAATCCCGATCTCTACCACGAAATCCAGCGCCTGAACGAACATGGCGGCCTGGCGCGACGCGCGCTTGTGGAAGCCGTGGATCTGCTCTCAGCCGCCAGCGATGCCGATGACTCGGCGGAATTTACGCGCCTGATGATGCAGGGCCGGGACTATCTGGCCGGGTTGCCTTGAATCGGGTTCCAGCCCATAAACTGTCCGCAGGGCTCTTGCAATCAATACGCCGCGAGCATCATGTCGGAGGCGGGCGCGTTGTGATCGAAAGGTCACCCCGTATGGGTATCAAAGCCCGAGGACTGTCCGGAGGCCCTGATCTATTTCGAGCATTTTCTTTTCAGATAGCCGTCTGATCTGTTCGGTTAGAAGTCTGCGGTCCAGGGTGAGAATTTGGCTGACGTTGACCACGGAGGTCTTTCCAAGGCCGGATTCCCTTTTTGCAATTTCGACATTGCCCGGCGCAGTTGAAAGTCGAAGATTGGATGTAATGACCGCGACAACAACTGTTTCGATTCGACTGTCATTGAAGGGGTTGGATTGAACAATCAGAACCGGGCGCCGGAAGCCGGGACCAGAGCCTGTCGGCTCAGGCAAAGACGCCCACCAAATCTCACCACGCTTCATCTTTCAGCAGGCCTGATTGGGCTCGAATGAAAGTCTCATCCAGCTCTGACTTTTCAGAACCATAAACCCGATCCAGCTGAGCGGTTATCGCCTCCGGGCCATGTTGTGCCAGATATTCCTCAAGCGCCGCCGCAAAAAGCTGGCTACGGGGAATGCCTCGCTCTTTTGCGAAGCGCTCGGCAGCTTCAAATACCGGGTCTGGAACAGAAATCGCTACTTTCATAACGCCACGGTATCACCCTGGTATTACTCTTGTAAAGGCACCCTGACACCAAACCAGTCAATCTTCAGCGTTCGGTTACCGTGGCGAGTCTTGTACCGATTCGCGCTATAGTTTCCTCAGGTCTATTCATACTTGACCTTGCAGATACCTTGCGTTTTTGCTACACAGCGCGCTGCCGCGTCAATCAGACAAAGTGCTCGTCCAGGTAGCGATGAATTTCCTGCTCTACCCTGGGTTCGAGATAGCTTAAGAAAAAGCCCAGCTTGGCCTTGATGTGCACGGCTTCTTCGTCCACCGAGATTTCGCCGTTTACGCCGAAGCGCTCGAAATGGATGGTGTCGCCTTCCCAGTGGTAGTCAATGGAAAACTTGTCGGCCAGGTCCCTGGCCAGGTCATCAGCGATCTGCTGGGCTTCCTTGACGGTCTTGTCGTGTTTTTTGTGGATATCGATGGCCATGGTGTGCGGTTCGTTTCAGGGACTGTCCGGGTGAAGGACGGGAATGGTTCGACGCCCGAGCCGGCGGTAGACGTGAAAATCAGCATCCAGCGTCAGCACGAGGCAGGCATCATGCAGTTCAGTCATGCGGACCAGGCACATGTCCGCCAATGAGGCAGGGCGGTCGCGATAGCGTTTGTAGA
>SKIE01000076.1 GCA_007116585.1 Wenzhouxiangella sp.
CTTGGCGTCAAACGTGACGCGTATCTCATTAGTTATGCCAGGTGCCATTCGCAAATATGATCCAAACCCGCATGCAAACCTATCAGGGCGGTTTTTTTTAAATTAAAAACAGATAGTTAAAAATTGGCGCGCGACTTGCTACTCCCTGTTGCCGGACCGATTGCACCAGAAAATCGAGCCGGACACCTTCAACCAAGCGCTTGAAAAAGCAACAAGGAGCATGCAATGAGCAAACCAACCTCACACAGGCCGTTGACAGCGTGTCTGACGCCACTGCTTGTACTGATGGCCGCAGCCGGCTTTTCGGTGCATTCAGTGGCAGAAGATGGCTTTCACGGTGCCGGTATCGTCAAGCAGTGCTCGCCAAGCAAGGTCGGCGACACCATTCGATGCAACATCCGGGTCTCCAGCCTGGACGAGTTCAATGATGACATTCGGGTACTCGAAGCCTTCGATATCGTGAACACAGCCACAGGGCCGGTTCGCGATCCGCTGGTCGGCAATCTGCCGATTACCGCGACCTCCGGCAACACCACCTGCGAAGTCGGCGGCACGCTGCCCTGCGATCTGCTTGACTTCGGGTCTTGGGTCCAGTTCCGCTCGGACACCTATGTTATTCAGGAAGGCGACGGAGTAGTTGGCCCGGACGGGATGCGGCGCTTGCTCGACACGGCGCGCGCCACCTATCTGGATCTGTGCAACGGCGAACCGAGCGTGGACTGTAACCCGATCGATATCCAGGATCTGTCCGCCGGTGGTTCGACAGTGTTGTTCGAGCCTTCCATCCTGGTCAGCAAGACCGGTCCGGACCGGGCGAAAGTCGGCGACGAGGTGTGCTGGAGTATCGGCTTTGAAAACACCAGCTCACCGATGACCCCGGCCCTGCACAGCTGCGTGGGTGAAGACAGCTTCCTCGGCCCGCTGGGCGCATTTACCGCCGGTGAACCCAGGACATTCTGTCATACGACCTCTGCGGCCGACGGCGAAGTCATTGTCAATGAAGCCAGCATTACCTGCGGCATCACCGGCTTTGTCAACCTGACCAGCGACACCGACGAACATCGGGTCGAGATCATTGACCCGGCGATCGAGGTCACCAAGACCGGTCCGGAGTTGGCCAAGGTCGGGGATGAGGTGCTCTATACCATCAGCCTGGCCAACACCGGCCGTGGCGAACTGGAAAACTGCACCGGCGTCGATAATGTCCTGGGTGAGCTGGGCTTCTTCAACCCGGCAGGCGAGTCTCGTACCTTCAGCTACACGGTCACGGCCTCCGATCCCAACCCTCTGGTCAACACCGCCACCATTACTTGCGGTGTGCTCGGCTTTGACAACGAGGTGACTGCATCCGACAGCCACAGCCTGAACTGGGTCGCCCCGGCGATCGAAGTCAGCAAGACCGGTCCGGCACGCGCCAAGGTGGGTGACGAAGTGACCTATACCATCGGCTTTGCCAATATCGGTATCGGCGCGCTGGAAGACTGCCAGGGTTTCGACGACGTACTCGGCAATCTGGGTGCCTTTGATCCAGCCGGTGAATCGCGCAGCTTCACCTACACGGTGACCGCTGCCGACGCCAACCCGCTGGTCAACACGGCCACCATTACCTGCGGCGTAGTGAACTTCGACAACCAGGCTTCCGACTTTGCCAGCCATTCACTGCAGGTCATCGACCCGGCGGTGGAACTGGTCAAGCAGTGCAGCCCTGATCCGGTATTTGTGGGCCAGCAGATCGAGTGGACGCTCCAGGTCACCAACGCCGGCAATGCCGCGCTGGATTGCTTGCTGAATGACCCGGAAGCCGGTCTGGTCGACGAAGCCGTCAGCCTGGGTATCGGTGAAGATAGTGGTCTGATCACCGCCGGCCGTCTGGTTCTGACTGAAGACTTCCCCAGTATCTCGAACACCGCCAGTGTGCTGTGCGCCGTGGACGGATTCGATAACGCGGTGGAAGCCGAGGCCAGCGCAGACTGCGAAGTTCGGCAGCGCGACGAGGAAATCTGCCGCACACCAGGCTTCTGGGGCACGCATGCCGGAACCGAAAACCGGCGCTCGACCAACCTGACCCAGACGGTGATCAATGCCGCCGGGGGATTGTCGATCTGCGGCCAGGCCATCAACAACACGATGGTCGGCAACGTCAACTCGGCGGTTGAAGCCATGTGCGTGCGGATCGAAGGTGAGTCGCAGCGGCAACTGGCCCGTCAGTTGACAGCCATGGCGCTGAACTGCGTGGTCAGCGGTGGCGGTGCAGACTGCACCGGCACCAGCGTCGAGCAGTTGTTTGCCGAAGCCGACGCAGCCTGTGCGATGGGCGGTGAGGTGGCTGAACTGAGCGAGTGGATCGAGCAGGTGGATGCGTTCAATAACGGCATCGGCAGCGATTGCCATGAGCGCGAACTCAATGCCCTGACCGAGATCTTCGACGGGATCAATCCGTTCCCGGGACCAGCCGGCAGCCCGCGGGCTTGCAGCCTGGCCAACGGCAACGGCATCAAGGTGGTTCCAGCCATGTAAGTAAGATCCAGCGGGGCGCCTTGAAAAGCGCCCCGCTTTCTTGGTTCAAAGTTAGCTCCCGGAAATTTGCACTATTTCAAAAAAGAAAACACATTCTGAAACCCATCAATGGTATTCTATGGGTGAGGAACTGCGCTCTGCGATTGCTGATTGCACTGAGCACTGGCTGTCTCCTCCCTCCGCAAGCGTGTTGCGGATGATGGGTGTCTAGGGCAGGAGGGCCACCATGGGCATTCAGTTAACAAACAAGC
>SKIE01000343.1 GCA_007116585.1 Wenzhouxiangella sp.
ACGTTCATCGCCAGCGGCTGCTCGCGTCGGTGATTGGCCAGGAAATTGGCCGCGGCCAGAGTTTCATCCAGTTCACGCTGAAGCGCCATGACCTGCTCGGCCTCGGCGCGGAGGCCGTCCAGTTCGGCGCGCAGGCGCTCGTTGCTGCGTTCGCGCAGCCACAGTGACTGGACCATGACCAACGCCAGAACCACGACAGCAGCCAGACCAAGCGACCAATTGAGGCGGGCGCGACGGTGCACGTAGGGCTGACGCATGGGCTCGGGCAATAGGTTGAACCCGGCCCGACTTGCGGCGGTGGCGTCGGAGTGAGGCTGCGCGGTATCAATGACGTGCAGTCGGATGCCGATGGCGGCAATGCGATCCAGCAGGCCTTCCAGACGGCTCTTGGGCACCAGGCGCAGGTCCAGCTTGAGCCTGCCGCTGTCGGCCGCCCGCTCCACAATGCTGAAGTCGTGCCAGACTTGGTCGGCCCGGAACGGCGTGATCTGGTCGAGCTGATAACTGATCGCCTGGTCGAGATTGCTTTCGACCGCCAGCGGCAGGTCCACCGGCGCCTCCAGCACAAAGTCGGGCGGCAGCAGCAGGGTGACTTCCGGCGCGCCGTCCTTGAAGCCATGCAGATGATTCTGCCAGCGCGTGCGCAGCAAAGCCGGGTCTTCCGCCGCGCGGAATGTATCCAGCCTCTCGGGCTGATCGCCGCCGCGCCAGACCTCCAGACCACCCTCATCATCAACCGCTTTCAGCCACAGGCGCGGGGCCGGGGCGACCATGCGTCGGCGCCATTGAGGAGGAATCAGGGCCGCCAGTTCCCCGCCCCACCAGCTGAAAAAAGCCGACAGCGGGCTGGCCCGGTAACGGGCCCGCAGGGTTTTCGTCCACTGGTCGATTCGGCTTTCGATCATTCTCTCTCTTCCACTTGTTCCCGCCAGCGCAGCACCCGGAAAGGGCGGCCACGCATTGTATTACCAAGCGCCACAGTCGCTTCGAGCACGCTCCAGGCACCATTGTCAAGTTCGGCCCGCGCGCGAATGCGGTACGCCCGACCACGGCTGCGCAAGCTGACCATTTGACCGGTCGGCATCATCAGCGCATTCAGATCCGCCGGATGGTGCTGTTCGCGCTCAGCCACGAACATCTCGGCCAACTCCCGATCCATGTCCGGCAGCAACGCCAGGACGTCTGCCGGGGCGAACGCCGGATTCACTTGCGCCTGACCATGAACGGTCAGCAAATCCTCAATTTGCGTATACAACTCCCAGGTCATGCCGATGACCTGCTGAAGCTCCTCGACTGACCCGAAATCCTGATTAGCCGGACCGTAAGGATAACCGGCTGCGATGTATTCGTCGATTTCGGCACCGTACAAGCGGGGCAGATCGTCCGGGTCTCGCCAATCGGCGATGGCAGCAGCCAGATGCAGCGCCTCGATCTCGTCGACACCGTTGGCCATCAGCAGTTCCACCATGAACTCCTCGTCGACGCGATTCAGATCGACCCGACCCGACTCATCGGAAATACGAATTTCAACATCCGCATCGCCAAAGCGAACGGTATAGGGCCGGCCATCGGCGACCCAGCGGGTCTCCATGTCCGGGTTGCGCAGCTCGAATGCGGCCCTGTGAATGCCGGCTTCAGCGGCGTAACGTGCCGCCGTGGTGTCGAACAGATAACGGGCCTGCAGGGTCTCGGTCCGGGTCAGTACGGCAAAGACGCCAACGACGATCGTCAGCAGCACGAGAACCCACAGAACCACGATCAGCGCGATACCGCTCGAAGGCCGGCTGAAGTTTCTGGGCATCAGCGCCGCTCCCTTGCCCGCTGGCGTCCGCGCTCAAGAATAAGCGCTTCCGCGCTTCGTCCTCCGGAACGTTGCCCTTGACCCGCGCCGTCCACCAGCACCGGCGTCACCAGCTCCGGCCAGACCACGCCATTGTCGCGGTTCATATCGATATTCAAGCCCACAGCCAGCGGGAGTCGCTCCGGGTCTTCCCAGAAGTCGGCCCAGAACGGCTCCTGATCCTCTTCGTCAAGATCAAGAAAGAAAAACCCGCCGTCGCGCAGGCCTTCCAGCAGCAGCACCCCATCGCTGTCTTCAATGTCTCCGGGCAGATAGCCGTTCAGCAACGCAAAATGGAAAACAAGATCAAGCCCGTCGCGGCCACGCTCGAGGCTGAACTGCTGTACATACGGTCCGCCATAACTCAGGTAACCCGGCATCGGCGCCACGAAGCGGACCCGCTGGCCTTCACCCTCGAACCGGATCTGTGGGGCCTCTGTGTCTTCCTCATCCTGTTCGATGATCAAAGACCGCGCCTGGCTAAGCTGGGTGCGCACGAACTGATGGGTCACGCGCAGGCGATTGGTTTCTTCAATCAGCTGCTCGCCGCTGGTGGTGGCGCGGATGCTGGCTCTAAAGCCGCCGTAGGCCATGGCCATGATCAGCGCGACCAGGCTGATGGCCAGCATGACCTCGATCAGGGTGAAACCGGCGGCGCGACGCATCACCATCAGCGCCCGTCCTGCGCCCACTGGCGCTCTTCCCAGTTGACGTCCACCGCGCGCAGGGTTTCGAACACCGCTTCCCGGGTCGGGTTCTCGCCCCATTCCACCGTCAGACGGAGCTTGTACAGGGCGACCGGCAGATCCAGCGGATCGAGCCCGCGGTCGTCGAAGACTTCATGCTCGCGCACCTCCAGCGTCCAGCTGAAACGCTCGTCGAAGCGGCCGCGGGTGGTGCCGGGCTCGAGCATGTCTTCCAGACCG
>SKIE01000337.1 GCA_007116585.1 Wenzhouxiangella sp.
CCGGCTTTGGCAAGGCCGACGAGGACGCGGCCGGCGCGGAAGCCGCCGGCGAGATGAAATCCATCGACAGCACGGATGCCGCCATTCAGTTGGCCTACGCCGAAAAAGTCATCATCGTGCCGGGCTACGGCCTGGCCGTGGCTCAGGCCCAGCACAAGATTTGGGAAATGACCGAGCTGCTGATCAGTCGCGGGGTCAAGGTCAGCTTCGCCATTCACCCGGTGGCCGGCCGCATGCCCGGACATATGAACGTGCTGCTGGCCGAAGCCGGCGTGGATTATGAAATGATCCACGATCTGGAAGACATCAATGCGCAGTTCCCGAACACTGACGTCGCGCTGGTCATCGGCGCCAACGACGTGGTCAACCCAGCCGCGCGCAAAGATCCGTCCAGCCCGATCTTCGGCATGCCCATTCTGGATGTCGACAAAGCCAAGAACTGCATCGTCATCAAGCGGGGCCAGGGTACCGGCTTCTCGGGCATCGAGAATCTGCTGTTCTTTGAGGACAATACCCGCATGCTCTACGGTGATGCGCAGAAAGTCAGCCAGCAGCTGATCGCCGGCGTCAAATCGCTGGGGTAGAATTTCATGCATTGCACCAACAACGCAGTTAAGCCAGCACCCGTTTACTGTGTTACTGTTGTATAACACTATAGCCGTTGACCACGGAGAGCTACCATGCACCGACTGATCCCCTGCTTGTTCGCACTGCTTCTGATCGGTTGCGGCAACAATGCCAGCGACGCCGCGCCAGAAAGACCTCCGACCCAAGATCCACAGGCACCGGCAACAACAACCCAGGCGGCCGGATCAGAGGGCGGCGATGCGGCGCTTGTCAGCAATCTTCTGAACCGTATAGACGCCGAGCCGGCCGCCCTGTGGCTGAGCCTGGAGCCGCTGCCCGAAACACTCCTTGATCGCCTGTGGCAGCAAATGGCACTGGCCAGCGAGCAAAGCGAGGAGGTCTATGGAGAAATTGCCGACGCCACCGACGACCCGCTGCTGCGCGCACTGTTGAACGAACTCGCCGCGCTGGACTCGCCGGACGCCTGGGCCGAGCGCGGCCTGTCGATCGAAGGCGTGTCCGGCCTGCACACGGTGGGACTTTTTCCGCTGCTGCACTGGGAAGTCGCCGATCCGGATGCCTTTGCCGCCATGCTGTCGCGCCTGGAGGATGAAGCGGAAACCGAACTGCCCCGGCGCGACATCGACGGCGAGTCGGTCATCTGGCTAGCCGTGGATGATCTGGGTCTGGCGATCCACCACGACCGCGAGTTCGTCAGCGCCGGCCTGATCGCCGACCGGCCGGAATTGTTGCGGCGCGTCGCCAACCTCGACCGGCCAACCCGCCCGCTGCAGCTGGAACAGGTCAACGCCTTCAACACCGCCCGCGGCTTCGGCAACGACAACGCCGGTTTTGTCGACTTCCAACGTTTGCTGCATCAGTTGCTGGACGGTGAAGACGAGTGGCTGGTCGAGGCACGACGCGAGGGCGGCCTGGCGAGGCTGGACAGCGACGCGACTTGTCGCACCGAGCTGGGCGCACTCACGCAGGCTTTCCCGCGCAAGTCATTCGGCAGCACGCACGTCGATGATCAGTCCATCAGCATGTTGTTTCGGCTGGAAACCAGTTCCGACCTGGGGCTGCGCATGGCCAGCATGGCCGACAGCCCGGTGGCTTTGAGTAATGAACGGACCGGTTTGCTGAATCTCGGCCTGTCGCTGAACCTGGTCGCCGCGCGGGACTTCGCCCGCGATATCGTCGGCGGCTGGGTCGACAACCCGCCCGGCTGTTTTATGTTTGCCGGCATTGCCGATCAGGCCGCCGACTGGCAGCTGGCGCTGAACCGGCCGATCCCGCCGCTGGTCACCAATCTGCAGGGCCTCCGGCTGCAGGTGGATGACATGACGATTACCGATGGTGAGCTCGAGGAAATGACCGCTACGGCCGCCCTGTTCATGCGCAACCCGCAGATGATGCTCGGCATGGCCCAGATGTTCTCACCGGAACTGGCGGCGCTGGACCTTCAACCCGGCGGTGATCCCCAGCCGTTGCCCGAGGGCCTGGTCCCCAACCTCGGCGGCTTGAGCGCCTGGATGGGTCTGAGCGATACCGGACTGGGAATCGCGATTGGCGATGACAGCCGGCTCAATGCGGCGCTGGAGGCAGGCCAAGCCGATCGCCGCATCTTTGCCGGCGGCGTCGATCTGGGCTCCTATGCCGAACTGATCCAGCTTGGCATGGCCAACCTGCCCGGGGGCGAAGAGCAGGCAGCCGAAGCCGACGAGGCCTTGGCACTGCTGGCCGCCATCTACCGCTACATGCACAAGTCCATCGCCTTGAGCGAGGACGGCGTCGACTTCGAGTTCGGCTTCGAAGTCGCCGACTGAAGCTGCCGGAACAGACGCCTGCGATGTGCTCGATCCTCGGCTTGTTTGATCTCTCGCCCGGCTCGCCGGACCTCCGCCCTCTGGCGCTGGAGGCCTCACGCCGCCAGCGCCATCGCGGACCGGACTGGAGCGGTATCCACGTCAGCGACCGGGCCATCATTGCCCATGAACGCCTGGCCATTGTCGATATCAACTCCGGCGCGCAGCCGCTCTACAGCCCGAACGGCAGCATCACTCTCGGCGTCAACGGCGAAATCTACAACCACCGCGAGCTCAGGGAAACCTGCCCGGACTTTGCCTTTCAGACGGGCTCGGATTGCGAGGTCATCCTGGCGTTGTACGAACGTGACGGCGC
>SKIE01000335.1 GCA_007116585.1 Wenzhouxiangella sp.
GCCGCATGGTCGAGGGGCATGAAATCTACAGTGCGGCCGCTGAGATTGCCCGCTCGGTGGGTGGTCACTACATGGATCAGTTCACCAACGCCGAACGCGTCACCGACTGGCGCGGCAACAACAACATCGCCCAGTCGATTTTCGAGCAGATGCAGCGCGAGCGCTTTCCCATTCCAGACTGGATCGTGGTCAGTGCCGGTACCGGCGGCACGCCGGCCACCATCGGTCGCTATATCCGCTACCGCTGCCACGACACGAGGCTGTGTGTGGCCGACCCTGAAAACTCGGTGTTTTTCGACTACTGGAAAACGCGCGCCTGTGACTTGACCAGCAAGCACATGTCGGTGATCGAGGGCATCGGCCGACCGCGGGTCGAACCCTCGTTCGTGCCGGATGTGATCGATCACATGATTCAGGTGCCTGACGCGGCCAGCATCGCCAGCATCCATTTTCTTGAACAGGCGCTGGGCCGCAAGGCGGGTGGTTCGACCGGCACCAACCTGTTTGCCTGCTTCCAGCTGATCGAGCAGATGATGGCCGAGGGTCGGGAAGGCAGCGTGGTCAGCATGTTATGCGATACCGGCGAGCGCTACCTTAATACCTTCTACAACGCCGACTGGCTGCAGGAGAAAGGCTTTGATCTCAAGCCTTGGCTGCAATGCCTTGAGCGCTTCTGCGATCAGGGCCGGCTCGACCGTCCAGCCGTGTCGGGCTAGTCGTCCAGCGCGCCGAGAATTCTGGCGATGCTTTCTTCCAGCGCCGGCGTCCAGCGCAGCACGACGACCAGCTCGTTTTCCTCATCGATATAGATGAAGTTGCCGCCAAACCCAGCTGCCCAGTAGGCTGACTCCGGTGCCTGCGGAATGCGCTCGCGGGCCGTGTTCAGCCACCAGAGATAGCCGGCATCCGGGCGGACATCGACCGGCTGAGTGATCTGCTCTATCCAGTGTTCGGGAAATAGCTGCTGACCGTTCCATTGACCGCGACGCTGGAACAACAGGCCGAATCGGGCCAGGTCCGCCGTGCCGATGAACATGCCGCCGCCAAAATGCCCGCCGCCGGACACCGACTGCATGCGCTGGCCGTCCAGCTCTACCCAGGAGTTGTCATAGCCATGCCAGCGCCAGCTCGGTGAGGCCCCGATAGGGTCCATGATGCGCTCGCGCAATACCACTGGCAGCGGTTCACGCAGCACTTGCAGCAGGGCGTAAGCCAGAAGATTGACCCGGACATCGTTGTACTTGTAGCGCTCGCCCGGGGCCTGCAGCGGACGTTGCGGCCAGTCTGCCGGATCATCGCCCTCCGGCCGGTCGGCCCAGTCGGGTATGTCCCACAAGGTGCCGTCCCACTCCGAGGTCTGCTGCAGCAGGTGATGCCAGGTAATCGAGGCGTTGTGCGGACTTTCGAAGTGGCGCGTCTGGACGCTGTGTCCGACCGGCTGATGGAGGTCGCTGATGACGCCGTCTTCAAGTGCCAGAGCCGCCATGGTGCTCAGGAAACTCTTGGCGACGCTGAATACCATGTCGGCCCGATCCAGATCGCCCCAGCTGGCGGCGATGTGGCCGCGCCGGATGATCATGCCGCTGTCTGCACCACGTGGCCGGGTCGGGCCGAGAATGCGGAAGTCCGGTTCGCGCGGGGCGAAGTGGTTGTAGATGACCTTGTACAGATCAGCGGGCTCTGTCTGTGCCTGCTCCTGGATCCATTCAACGGCGTTTTCCAGGGCACCACGGTCAAAGCCCAGTTGTTCTGCCGGCCGCTGCTCCCACTGTCCGCGATCGGGGAAATAGTCGTCGGCCTGCAGCGCAGGCGAGAGAAAGAGCAGGGTGAGCAGCAGTGGTCGCAGCATAACCGGGGCATCGCTGTCGTCGAAGACAGCGATGATTGTAGCGGACGGCGACAGAATGGCTACCTCAACGGGGCGTAGAGATGGTCGTTGAGCGGCTGGCCGGTGTTGCCCGACGGAAAAGGTGAGTTGAGGAATACCGCCAGCGTCGACGCGATATCGGATGGCGCCACCCTTGCACTGGACTGCCCGTGCGGAATGTCATAGCCGTAAAACAGGATCGGCACGTGCAGGTCGGTCGTCCACGGCGTGCCGTGGCCGGTGAATCCGGTGCCCAGGTCGCCGCGCGTGTGCGGGGTCAGCCAGACGAGCACGTCGCCGGAGCGCGCCCGGTAATAATTCTGCATCATCAAACCGCGCACACCCTCGGTGAACTCGGTCTGATTCAACGTGTCGGCGCTGAGCGCGCCGCTGACGAAATCAAGTGATTCAAGAAAGCGAACGGTTTCCTGCCGCACCACGGCCGGGTCGAGTTCCAGCTCGGCCATGCGCTGATGATCCAGATGGACATGCGGGCCGCTGATCGAGAGCAACAAGTCCGCTCCGAAGCGGCGTTCGAGTTTGCTCTGGACCTGCTCACGCATGACCTCATTGAGCCGGGTGTGAAAGTTACTGTGGCCGGTCGGGATGCGCAGGTCGTGCAGATACTGCGGCACGTAGTGGGCACCGTGGTCTGCCGTCATGAAGATCAGGTATTCATCGCGCTCGAAATGCTGGTCGAGAAAGTCCAGAAAGTCGGCCAAGTATTCGTCCAGACGGATGTAGTAATCCTGAATCTGCTTGGAGGCGGGGCCGAAGAAGTGACCGATGATGTCGGCCGCGGACAGTCCGATCATCAACATGTCCGGTGTGTCGCCGCGGCCCAGCGCCTCTTCGGTCAAGGCGGTCTTGGCCAGCTCGA
>SKIE01000009.1 GCA_007116585.1 Wenzhouxiangella sp.
ATCTTGTCCGGATGCACTTTCATCGTGAACAGGCGCGGCGCGTACTGGCTCATTTCTGAACGGGCGCTGCTGATGACGTCGTTCATCTGTCCCAGAATATGGGTTCGACCATCGCGCGCCTGGCTCAAGGCCACGCGCATGATCTCTTCAGTAATGCCGTCAATCTTGATGTCCATTTGCAGGGCGGTTACGCCGTCTTCCGTACCAGCCACCTTGAAGTCCATATCACCCAGGTGATCCTCATCGCCGAGGATGTCGGTGAGCACGGCGAAACGCTCGCCGTCTTTGATCAGACCCATGGCAATGCCAGCCACCGGCGCCTTGATCGGCACCCCGGCATCCATGAGCGCCAGCGAGCCACCACAGACCGACGCCATCGAACTGGAGCCATTGGACTCGGTGATCTCGGAGACCAGACGGATGACGTACGGGAAGTCTTCGGCTTTTGGCACGACCGCGGCCAGAGAACGCTTGGCCAGGCGACCGTGACCGATCTCACGCCGCTTGGGCCCCAGCATAAAGCTGGTCTCGCCAACACAGAACGGCGGGAAGTTGTAGTGGAGCATGAAATGCTCCTTGTACTCGCCTTCGATGGCGTCGATGATCTGCGCATCGCGGCCTGTGCCCAAGGTGGTAACCACCATGGCCTGGGTCTCGCCGCGGGTAAACAGGGCCGAGCCGTGGGTCCGCGGGAACACGCCAACGTGCATGTCCAGCGGACGCACCGTGGTCAGGTCGCGGCCATCAATGCGCGGATTGCCGGACAGGATGCGATCGCGCACCTGCTCTTTTTCCAGCTTGCCGAAAGCGGCCTTGACGTCATCGACCTCCGGCACATTTTCGGCGCCTTCAGGGCACAGCTGGTCGATCACCTGCTGGCGCAGTGCGGCAATCGCGTCGCGTCGCGCCATTTTGTCGGTGATGCCGTAGGCTTCGATCAGACCCTCACGGGCCAGACCGGCGACCTTGTCGGCCAGCCCTTCCGGCTTGGCCGGCGCCTGCCAGTCCCATTTCGGCTTGCCGGCTTCGGCGGCCAGTTCTTCGATGGCCTGGATGGCCACCTGCATCTGCTCATGACCAAAGGTCACGGCACCCAGCATTTCCTCTTCACTGAGCAGGTCGGCCTCGGACTCGACCATCAGCACGGCCTTCGAGGTTCCGGCAACGACCAGATCCAGGCGCGAATCTTCAAGCTGAGTCTGCGTCGGATTGAGCACATACTCGCCATTCATGAAACCCACTCGTGCCGCACCGATAGGCCCATCAAAAGGCAGACCGGCCAGCGTCACGGCAGCCGATGCGCCGATCAGCGACGGGATGTCGGCATCCACCTCGGGGTTGGACGACATGACTGTGGCGATCACCTGGGTTTCGTTCAAAAACCCATCGGCGAACAGCGGGCGCAGCGGACGATCGATCAGGCGGGAGGTGAGCGTTTCCTTTTCGGTTGGCCGACCCTCGCGCTTGAAAAAGCCGCCGGGAATTCGTCCGGCCGAGTAGAACTTCTCCTGATAATTACAGGTCAGCGGGAAGAAATTCTGGCCCGGCTTGGCTTCCTTGCGCGCCACGGCGGTCACGAGTACCACGGTATCGGCCATGGTCACGAGGACGGCGCCGTCAGCCTGGCGGGCGACATGGCCCGTCTCAAGGGTGACGTCATGCTCGCCGAACTTGAACGTCTTGGTAAATTTTTTCACTCAACTATCTCCACTTTTCGCAATACAAAACACCCCGGATCAGCTGCCGCCGCCGGGGTGTTCATTTCAGTTCGTCGGAATGGTCCTTGAAAGAGTCTTAACGACGCAGGCCCAGACGCTCGATAAGATCACGGTAGCGCTGGACGTCCTTTTTCTTGACGTAATCCAGCAGCGACCGGCGCTGGTTGACCAGCTTGAGCAGGCCTCTGCGAGAGTGGTGATCTTTCTTGTGCTCTGCAAAATGACCCTGCAGATCCTGGATGCGCGCGGTCAGTAGTGCAACCTGCACCTCCGGAGATCCGGTGTCGCCCTCGGACAACTGGTGTTCCCTGACAACCTGCTGTTTCTGTTCTGCCGTCAATGACATGATGTACTCGCTATTCCTTAAGTCTTTGGGCGACCAGGCTTTTCCACAAAACCCGCTTGAACCCAGACCCCGACAGTCACGGCCGGGAACCAATCAAACGGGGCTTTGGGCAAAAGCCTGCAGCACGCCCGTATTCAATACAGCAGAGCATTGTAACCGTCTGACACGGTGGCTGACAAGCAAAAAGCGCTATTTCAATCCACCTCGCGCCGGCACGATACAATGCAGGGCGCATACTTGAGGGAGCCCTGATGCCGAGGCTGCAAACCAACGTCAACCGCCAGGACACCGACTTCCAGCAGCGCCTCGCGCATCATAGCGCGCTGGCCGCCGAACTGCGCGAACAACTGGCGAAAACCGCCCAGGGGGGATCACAGCGAGCAAGAGACAAGCACGTCGGGCGCGGCAAACTGCTGCCGACTGAACGAGTTCGACTGCTGCTTGATCCCGGCAGCCCGTTTCTTGACATTGCGCCACTGGCCGCACACGGGCTCTACGACAACGACGCCCCGGGTGCTGGAGTCATCGCCGGCGTCGGGCGGATTTCAGGTTGCGAATGCGTAGTCGTGGCCAACGACGCCACCGTCAAGGGTGGAACCTACTACCCCCTGACCGTAAAAAAGCATCTTCGAGCCCAGGAAATTGCGCTCGAGAATCATCTGCCATGCCTTTATCTGGTGG
>SKIE01000373.1 GCA_007116585.1 Wenzhouxiangella sp.
CCACCCGAATATCCGGCGCCCAGCCGCCGACATCCAGGCGGGCGCTGAAGCGATAGTCCAGCGCATGGCGCTGACGGCCGGCCAGACCGCTGAGCAATCGGGCGCTGCCGAGCAAGTCCGGTGTCAGGTCAACATGGAAGTCGGCAGTGCCGTAGCCGGGCACATTGGGCAAATCCGACGCCGCACCGCTCAGAATGCGCGAGCCTTCCAGCTCCACCGCATAGCTCATCCCAACCAGCGGCAACTCACGCCGATTCGGATTGACCACCTGCAGACCAACCCGGAAACGCGGCGCCAGGCTGGTGGATTCGGGCGCCAGCGAGAAGGAAGTCACGCTGACCGTCGGCCGTTCCGGGTACGGCGACAGGGACGCGCAGGCGGTCAGCAGAAGGGCTGCAATCGTAAACAGCGCGGGGATGCGGAGGTTATTTGTCACCGCGCCATTGTAGGCGATGCCTGCCCATCGCAAGCTGCGGGCAGCGGCGGCCGTCGGGCCGCGCCCTGGGCCGGCGCCATGCCTTCATATGGATTGACACCGATCAGCGCATAGCGTGCCACTTCATGCAGTTCTGCTCGTTCCGGGTCACCGCCGGTGGTCTGCGCCAGACCGCGCAGCATCTCCAGCAGCGGCTCATGCAGATAACTCAGCTCGCCGAGGACGCAGACCAGACGCACTCGCTCGGCGTCGCTGTCGACCTCGTCCAGGGCGTCGATCAAGATCTCGACATGGGGCTGCCGTCCGGCCCGACGACCATGTTCCAGCAGAACTGCGCGGGCCTGCTCGGCCTGCTGCGCGGACTCGTTAGCGACAAAAATCTCGGCGGCCTCACGTGCTTGTCCCCTGCCCGAATCCGGCACCAGCGCGATAGATACCAGCCCCGGAACAACCAGGACGGCCAACATGACCGCTCTTCCCTTGGCAGGACGCAGCGCAATCCACACCCCCAGTGCGGCGGTACCGTAGACGTACAGCACGATACCGAGAAACTGCAGGACAACGCTGCGATCGGCAAAACCTGCCCACAGGCCGCCGATCAGGAACATGAAGACCACCACAGAACCCAGCACGAGGTAGGCCAACGCCACCACCGCGCCAAACAGTCGCAGCAGCAGCGGAGCGGCTTTACCAGCGCTCACCGGTGATCCAGTCGGGTTATCCATCAACGCACCGGCTCCTCAACGCGTGCTTTGAGAGCGGACGCGCTTGGGGGTGTCATAGCGCAAAAGGCGGCCGGGTTTCTTGTCGAGATCGTGCCAGCTCTGAATCGGCAGTTCAATGTGCAGGAAACTGCAGGTCGGCAGGTGGCCGGGACCATCGGGAACCAGACTGTCGACAAAATCCTCCAGCGCCGGATTATGGCCGACGATGGTGATATGGTCTTCCTCGCGCAGCGCCAGCCAGGCCTGCAGATGCCGATCATCGAAGGTATACAGCGTCTGGTCAAAGGTCGTGCGCGGACGCACGCTTGGGTCCAACAAGCCCTGCAGGGTCAGACGGGCACGCACGGCCGTAGAACAAAACACCAGCTTATCCAGGGCACCTGCCGAACGGATGACCGGGCCCATGGTGGCCAGTTGACGCCGACCACGGCTACTCAAGGGACGCTCATGATCAGGCAGGCCACGTTGTTTCCAGCTGGACTTGGCGTGGCGAATCAAAAAGAGCTGTTTCATGATCAAGGCCCTCCCGGCACCCGGTAGCCTGGCGGGCTACTGGACACGTTGCTTACTTCCGACGGCGCTTGTGCCGGTTCGTTGCGAGCGCGTAACTCACCGCACTTTGGGCGTGAATGGCGGTGGTGTCAAGCAAGGGGACCGAAGCCGATGACTGATCCACCAGCAGCGTGATCTCGGTGCACCCCAGGATAACCGCCTGTGCGCCCTTTGCGGTCAGGTTGCTCATCACGCGCTCATAGCTTTGACGCGAATCAGGCCGCACCTCGCCCTGACACAATTCTTCGTAGATCACCCGATGGACGATTTCGCGGTCTGACGCGGGCGGCACCAGCACCTCGATGTTGTGGCGGCTTTGCAAACGCTCGCGGTAGAACGCCTGCTCCATGGTGAAACGGGTGCCCAGCAGGCCAACCCTTTTCAGCCCGGCACCATGAATGACTTCTGCGGTGGCATCGGCAATATGCAGCAGAGGCAGGGTGGTGGCCGACTCAATGGCCGGAGCGACTCGATGCATGGTGTTGGTACAAAGCACCAGGCACTCAGCCCCCGAAGCCGCCAGCGCGCAGGCTGCTTCCGACAGCTGACGGCCCGCTTCGTCCCAGCGCCCCGCCGCCTGCAGTCGCTCCATCGGATCGAAGTCAACGCTGTACAACACCAGGCGTGCCGAGTGCAGGCCACCCAACTGCTCGCGCACCTTTTGATTGATCAGCCGGTAGTACAGCGCGGTGGATTCCCAGCTCATGCCGCCAATCAGCCCGATGGTTTTCATGACATTGACGGATCACCGCCCGGTATAACCGCCGCCTTGCCCTTCCAGTCCTCAACATCAAGGGCCGGATGCTCAGCCCGATAGCGTGCATACAGTTCGACCCCTACAGGATCCTCCAGGATTTCGACCCGGATTCCCTTTTCGCGCAGTACGGCTTCGTTGCCCGATGCATTGGAGACATCACCCACCACGACACGGCTGAAGCCGCGCATGTAGAGCAAGGTGGCGCAGACGTCGCACGGGCTGAGCGAGGTGAACAGGGTGGTTTGGCTGAAGTCGATGCGACCCGCGTCGCGGA
>SKIE01000327.1 GCA_007116585.1 Wenzhouxiangella sp.
CCGAAGCAGAGCAAGCGGGCGTAGCGCGATTTCAGACCGGTGCGTCGCTGGCGCCCCATGAAGGCCTGACCATCTCGGTCGGGTTTCCCAAAGGCATCATCCATGAGCCCGGCCGAGCTGAGCGTTTCGGCTGGTTCCTGCGCGACAACCGCGGCATGCTGGTCATGCTGTTCGGCGGCCTTGGGGTGCTGCTGTTTTACCTGCGCGAGTGGCTGAATAAAGGCCGAGGCCCGCAGGCCGGTGTCATCATCGCCCGCTACGAACCACCTGAAGGGTACTCGCCGGCCGGTTTGCGCTATGTCTGGCGCAAGAGTTACGACCAGCGCTGTTTTACCGCGGACCTGGTTGAACTGGGCGTGCGCGGCCGTCTGCAGATTGAGCGCGACAAGGCCCGATTCAGTGAAACCTGGCGGCTGGAGCAGACCGGCGACTTCAATCTGGACGAACTGCCGCCCAGCCAGCAGGCCCTGCTGCCAAAACTGTTTGAAGGCGGGTCTACGCTGGAGTTGAAGTCAGCCAACGCCAGCCGGATACAGGCGGCCATGAGCGCGCATGGTGCAGCCCTGCCCAAGCGCTACAAGGGACGCTACATTAACCCCAACTATCCCACGCTGATTGTTGGCTGGAGCGCCTCAATCGCGCTCGGGATCCTGGCGTTTCTGGTCGCGCGAGATGTCAGCCTGGCGCTGGTCTTGTCTGCCGTGGCGCTGGGCCTGCTCAATCTGATCTTCACCGGCCTGATGCCGGCGCCCACCGCAGAAGGACGCCGCCTGCTTGACCATGTCGAAGGCCTGCGTCTGTACCTGCGCATTGCCGAACAACAGGACCTGGCCCGCCTCGAACTGCCCGATGAGCAGCCACCCGACATGACCCCTGAACGCTTCGAAGCCTTGCTGCCCTACGCCATCGCGCTCGCGGTTGAAGAGGCCTGGACCGACAAATTCAGTGCCGCTGTCGGCACCAGCCTGGCCCAGGAAACCGAGCGCAACATGGGCTGGTACCGGGGCTCAGGCGCGCAGCTGGCCGGGTTGGGTCAGGTCAGTCAGTCACTGGGCAGCAGCCTGTCGACAACGATCTCCTCATCGTCCAGCCCGCCCGGCAGCAGCAGCGGTGCCGGCGGCTTTTCCGGCGGTGGTGGCGGCGGCGGTGGCGGCGGCGGGCGCTAGCCCTCTACAACTCGCACAGCCGGTCGTGCCGGGGCAGGTATAGCGCGCAGCGGACCGTTTCAGCACCCAGTTGCTCGAACAGCTGGCCGTACTTGTCCAACTGCTCGCGATAGCGTTCGGCTTCTTCGGCCAGAAACCGCTCCAGATCGCCGCCGGCGTGGTAGCCGGACTTGTAATCAATGATCCAGCGCACGCCGTCCTGGTCAATGAAGGTCCGGTCTATGATGGCGTTGATGAGCTGGCCGTCGATCACGCCGCTCAAGGGCAGTTCGCAGGCAGCGTCTTGATGCTGGCCACTGAGGATCCAGCGTCCGGTCGGGCTGGACAGCGTTTGTTGCAGCGCTTCGCGCACGACGTTTTGGGAGCTTTCCAGCACGTCTTCCGCGCTGCCGAGCGCGGACAGCAGTATCGGTACTCGTCGACGCAAACGCTCGCGCAGGCTGTCGTCCAGCGACTCGATGCCGACGCGCCCAACACGCTCCAGCAGACGGTGCAGCACGGTACCGATGCGCCGGGCCTCGGCGCCGGCCCAGTTGAACTCGATCTCCACCGGGCGCTCGCGCGGCGGCAGCGCCGGACGCCAGCCAAAGGCAGGCGCGAAGGCCGGCGTCCAGTCATCCGGCACGCGCTTGAGCGACTGGTCCGGTAACACGTCGTCTGCGGCTTCATCAACCGACTCGACCCGGCCCAGTCGGCGCTCGAAATCGGCCCTAAAGTCGGGACCCAGGCTGGGCCACAGATCGGCCAGCAGACTGGCCTTCGGTACCTGGTCGGGCTTGTCCGGATTCAGGCAAGCCGACAGCACCAGCCGGCGCCGGGCGCGGGTACAGGCGACATACAGCAGACGCTGTCGCTCATAGGCATCGCGCTGCTGCTGCTCGGTCTGGATGAACTTGATCAGCGGCGGGTTGCTGGACTCGCGCGCCGAGCGCAATGGCGCCAGCAGCACCTGTTCCGCTCCGCTTGAAGGCGTCAACGGCAGCCAGTGCAGCAAGTCGCGCTGCTGGCCGCCGGTGGCCCGATGCAGCTGCGGCAACACGACCAGGTCCCACTCCAGGCCCTTGGCCCCGTGCATGGTCAGCACTTCCAGGCGCACGTTGTCGCTCGGCGGATCTCCTTCGGTACTGGCGCTGTCGAGCAGCTCGGCAAAGGCGTTCCAGTCGGCCAGCAGACCCTCGCGCTCGGCCTGCTCCAGGGTTTCGAAATACAGGCGCGCATCGCGCAGGTCCACCTCCGGGCGCTGACACAGAGACGGGCCGCCCAGAGCATGCCAGGCGCCTTCGACCAGATCGCGCACGCGGCGCCGACGCCATAGGGCAGCCGCCTGCTCAAGTACTCGAAAAACACGCGCCGCCCGCGTTCTGGCCGGGCCGGACAGACGATCCAGCACAGTCTCGCTGTCTGAACGGCGGTTATCCGAACTACGGTCATCCAGGCGACGACCGTCACCGGCCAGCGCATGCAGATCAGTCAGCGTCAGACCGCAGGCCGGTGAACGCAACACCGCCAGCACCGAGGCCGTGTCGTCCGGATCGAGCACCGCGCGGGTCAGGGCCAGCAGATCCTGCACCA
>SKIE01000024.1 GCA_007116585.1 Wenzhouxiangella sp.
AACCGATGCCTGGATGGCCGGACAGCGCCGGGAGGCAACGCCAATCTACCGGCGCGCTGAACTGGGGCAAGGTCAAAAGATCAACGGCCCGGCCATCCTGCTCGACGACCACGCCACCACGGTGCTGGAGCCGGGATGGTCTGCCGGGCTGAACGAGTTCGGGCATCTGCTGCTTGAGCGCAAGGAAAAACGCGCGAGCAACCAGACGTCAAGCCAGCGCGCCGACCCGGTGATGCTCGAAGTCTTCAACAAGCTGTTCATGGCCATCGCCGAGCACATGGGCGTGGTGCTGCAAAAAACGGCCTGGTCGGCCAACATCAAGGAGCGGCTGGACTTTTCCTGCGCCCTGTTTGACGGCGAAGGGCGGCTGGTGGCCAACGCGCCGCACGTGCCGGTGCATCTGGGCTCCATGGGCGAGAGCGTGCGCGCCGTCATTGCGCAATTCGCGCAAGACATGCAGCCCGGTGATGCCTTTCTGCTCAACGATCCCTACTCCGGCGGCACCCACCTGCCCGACCTGACCGTGGTCAGCCCGTACTTCGACGAATCTGAGAACGTGCTGTTCTACACCGCCAGCCGCGCGCATCACGCCGATGTCGGCGGCCTCACGCCCGGCTCAATGCCGCCGCACAGCCGTCATATCGACGACGAAGGCGTGCTGATCCCGCCCACGCGCATCGTCCGCGCCGGGCAGATCGATGAAGCGCGCCTGAAACAAGTGTTCGCTTCGGGCGCGCATCCGGCGCGCAACCCGCGCCAGAACTTTGCCGACCTGCACGCGCAGATCGCGGCCAACGCGCGCGGGCTCAAGGAGCTTGAGGACATGGTCGCGCAATTCGGCCTCGAAGTCGTTCAGGCCTACATGCGACATGTTCAGAACAACGCCGCCGAGCAGGTCCGGCGCGCCATTGTCGAGCTCAAAGACGGGCACTGGGTCAAGACCCTGGATACCGGCGCGCAGATCGAAGTGCGCGTTACGGTAGACCGCGACCAGCGCAGCGCGGTGATCGATTTCACCGGCTCCAGCCCGCAGCAGCCCGACAACTTCAACGCACCGGCCGCCATCACCCGGGCCTGCGTGCTGTATGTGCTGAGAACTCTGGTCGCTGACGATATCCCCTTGAACGACGGCTGCATGGCGCCGGTGGATCTGATCATTCCCGAGGGCAGCATTCTCAACCCGGTCCACCCGGCGGCTGTCGTCGCTGGCAACGTCGAGACCAGCCAGGTCATCACCGACGCCCTGCTGGCGGCCATGGGCAAGCTGGCCAACAGCCAGGGCACAATGAACAACCTGACCTTCGGTAACCAGACCTACCAGCACTACGAAACCCTGTGCGGCGGCGCGGGTGCCGGCGAGGGCTTCGACGGCGCCGATGCCGTCCACACCCACATGACCAACTCGCGCCTGACCGACCCGGAAATCCTCGAAACCCGCTTTCCCGTGCTGCTGGAAGGATTCGGCGTGCGCCCCGACTCCGGCGGCCAAGGGCGCTGGCGCGGCGGCCACGGGGCCGAGCGGCGCATTCGCTTCCTCGAACCCATGACCGTCGCCTTGCTGGCCAACTCGCGCGAGCAGGCGCCGCAAGGGCTGAAAGGCGGCGAGGCTGGGCAAACCGGCGAAGCCTGGATCGAGCATGCAGACGGGCGACATCAGGCACTAGGCGGACGCGACCGCGCCGACCTCGAACCCGGCGCCATGCTCATCGTGCGTACGCCCGGGGGCGGTGGCTGGGGCGCGCAGTAACTGGAGTGCAGTCTCCTGTCGCTGTCAGCCGTCCGCTGCGCCCTTCATGACAACGCGATTCCGCCCATCGGACTTGGCCTGATACAAGGCCGCATCCGCGCGGTCGACCATCTCGTCCAGGCTGGCCCCGGGCTTCATGGTGGCACCGATACTGACCGTGAAACGCACAGCTGCATGGTCTGCATCAACAACGAGACGACTCACGGCCAGGCGCAGGTTTTCCAGCGCTATCTGAGCATCTTTTTCCGTCATATCCGGCAATAACAGGACAAATTCCTCCCCGCCCATACGCGCGCACAAGCCTTCAGGGAGCGATGCCTCACGCAAAGCCCCGGCCATGGCAATCAGGGCCAGATCGCCCACGTGGTGACCGAATTCATCGTTGATGCGCTTGAAATGATCGGCATCCAGCATGGCGAGCACCAGCGAGTGGCTGCCCGATCGCGCCTGCTCGTGAAACCGCGCGGCGCGGCGCATGAAATCGCGCCGATTGGGCAGGCCGGTCAGGTAATCGTGGTTGGAGGCATGACGCGCCTCGGCCAGGCTCAGCAGCGCGTCGATGTTCCGATCGACACGGCAGAACAGCTCCTCCGTGCTGAATGATTTGTGCAGGAAGTCCGACGCGCCGCCACGCAGGAACTGCGCCAGCAGCTCCGGGCCACCGCTCTGCGACAGGGCAATAATGGCCAGTTCGTCAAACGACTTGAACCGGCGCAGGGCTGCTGTCATCTGCAGGCCATCCATATTCGGCATGTGGTAGTCGGTGATGACCATGGCAATACGGTCATCACCGCGCACGAGCTCCAGCGCTTCCGCCCCGTCACGGGCTTCGCTGACCCGGTAGCCGTGTTGCCGAAGCCGCCCGGACAGATACTGGCGGTAGGAGCGCGAGTCATCCACGACCAGGATGTGCAGGGCGTCCGAACGCAGCATGCGCCGGACCTGTCGCGCCACGTAGTCCACGCCCACGCTGTCCTTGCGCACGTAATC
>SKIE01000040.1 GCA_007116585.1 Wenzhouxiangella sp.
TCATGGCGCGGTCCGTGGAACTGGTAGACGCGGCTGCGCCCGGCCAAAAGGGCTTCCACCGTCAGATCGTCGACTTGCCCGACCTGACCCGGGCGGACTCGCAGGGATTGACCGGCCTCCAAAGTGAGCTGATAGCTCACCGGTGGCCCGCTGGTTTGCAGTTTCAGCAAGAGCTCTCCGGCGGGAACGATCAGGCCGTGCATCCGCGTGATCGGTTGCTCGGTAGAGCTATTCATCTCGAGGACAGGCCTGGTTTCAGTTGCGGGTGCAGCAGGAGCACCAAACTGCTGGATGCCGGAAGACTCGACCTCTGCCGGCCGGCTCAGAACCAGGCGAACTTCGCCTTCACTTTCCAGGGCCACGGTCCAGTCGCGATCCGTTTCGGCATCATCGAGAGCCCACAGAAAGTAGGCCGGATCATTGGCAGCCACCTCGCCGACCAGCTGGCTCTGACCACGAAAACTCTGGGCCTGCTGCGGTGTGTTGTTGGGTTCTTGTTCGAACAGCACCCGCGGGTAGGCGGCTCTCGCGTCAAACGAAGCAAACGGGACGAGTGCAATCAGCAAAGCAAAATGAATGCGCATCGGCTCAGCTCACGGGGTTAGCAGCGAATGTCCATTTCCACGCCGTAGCGGCCTTCCAGGTCGGCGTACAGGCGGAATCCGTAGGCTCCCTTGATGTTGCCCGCTTCGTCCATATGAAATGGGGCTTGCGTCCGTTCTGGATGAATGGTTTCGCGCTGGCCGCCGGGGATGTCCAGACGGGTCAGGTCGACCACGATCAGCCAGGCCGGGTCGGACAGGCGGTGATCGTCGCGCACCAGGATATGGCCTTCTTCTCCCAGATCGATGCGAACCTCGCGGGTATCTGAATCCACATCGCAGGTGATGTCTGTGATTTCCATAGGTGATGCGACCGGCTCGTTGTCGGACGGCGTCATGCTGTAGAAAGTCAGGCTGGAGTTGCCGATATTGCCCTGCCTGGCGGCCTGATTCTGACCCGGTTCCTGGCCCTGTGAATCATTGCCGCAAGCGCACAGCGTAACGATGGCCAGTGCTGCGATGATGCGTTGGTACATCCTGTGCATGTTTAGTCTCCCGAATTGACTGAATGATGGCCCCCACGGGCAGGGCGTATGGTCTCCAGTACTGATTACGCGGGTGGCGCGAATTGGAGGACAGCGGCTTCGGGGCCAATGGCGCATGGATGGGCGAGATGAGCGCGCCTCGTGTCTTCGGTATCCATCCAACCGCGTATGACCTGGGTAGGGAAACAGCAATCACTGCTTCCCCCGTTTCCTTCACCCGGAGAATCCAACATGAAAACTCACATGCTTTTTTTGACCTTCGCAATCGGCCTCGTCCTGTCCGCCGGTGCGCTCGCCCAGCAAACACGCGACCGCGGTCCGGTGCCGCCCGGCCATGATGCGCTTGAACGTACCGCACCCATGGAGTTGGCTCCGCAAACCTCGCTACGTGAGTTTCCCACGGACACCTTTTTCCCAACCGACACCTTCAATGAGCGCCAGATTCAGGAGCTGGAGCGTGCCGGGATCACCAATGTGGGTCAGCTGATCGAGGCGGATCCGCGTCGCCTGGGACGAAGCCTGGGGATGAATCCGCGCGAGGTGGAGACGGCGCAGCGCAAGATCAAAGGGAGTTTGCAGACCTCTCCGAGCTCACCGGGTCAGCAGGTGGCACCGGCGCAGTTGCGGCCGCAAACCTCGCTGCGTGAGTTTCCCACGGATACTTTTTTTCCAACCGACACCTTCACCGAGCGCCAGATTCAGGAGCTGGAGCGTGCCGGTATCACCAATGTGGGGCAACTGATCGAGGCGGATCCGCGTCGCCTGGGACGAAGCCTGGGTATGGATCCGCGCGAGGTCCAGGCAGCGCAGCGCAAAATGCGGGGTAGCATAAGGTGAACTGCCCCATGCATCGATTTCGTTATGTCATGGTCTTGATCCTGGCTGGCTTGCCGGCCGCCTTGCTGGTCGGCTGCGGCGGTTCCGACGGCGAGGAACAGCAGACCGATCAACGGGTTGTTGCCCGGTACACGACCACGGCGGATACCGGGTCGGGGCCCAGCCTGCCGGATTATTTCCCAGAAGCGATCCCGTTGCCGGACGAATACATCGTGTTGCGCAACGATTCTCTTCGGGATGGCTCTCGCGGAACCGAAATTGGCCTGAACATCGCGCTTCCGGGCGGTGTTGATGAATGGCTGGAGACCTACGGCGCCGCGCTGGAGCAGAATTTCGACAACATCGAACTTACAGAAGACCCCAGCAGCCGCTCCTGGCGATTTCAGTTCCAGGGGCAGGGCTTCGAGGTCGGGGATTTGTATCTGAACCCGAACCGTGGGTACCTGGATCGTGGCGATATCGACTCCAGCCACCTGCCGGTTATCCTCACCATCAACATGGCCGAGACCCGCTGAGGCGGGAGATCTACCCGGCTTCGGCTTGCTTAGCCGAAGCCGTCCTTCCAGCGACGGATGACGCCGAACACGGCGGCCGGGTTGTCGCCGGTGCCGGGTTCGCTGCGGTTGGCGGCTTTGATGACACAGGACTCCCGCGTACGCAGAAACGGGTTGATGTCGCGCTCTTGACCAAGCGAGACCGGCAGCGTGATGCGGTCTCTGGCCCGCAGGCGTTCCACTTCTTCAGCCCACTGCTGCAGCGCCTTGTTGTCCGGCTCAACGGCGAGCGCGAAACGACAGTTGTCGA
>SKIE01000110.1 GCA_007116585.1 Wenzhouxiangella sp.
AATCAGGCGACCGAGGCTGCGCTCTGGTCTTGCTGGCGATGGGCGCTGATCTGCGCCTCCAGCCACTCGACCCAGGCCGAAATATCGGTCTCGCGCCCGGCGGCGGTCTGCAGCACCGGCGTTTCCACGCCCAGTCCGCGCAGCGACTGTTCAGCGCGCTCGATTTTGAAGTCGTCCATGTACGGGAGCAGGTCGGCCTTGCTGATCACCACCAGGTCGGCCGAGCGGAACATGACCGGGTATTTGGCCGGCTTGTCGTCGCCTTCCGTGGTCGATAGCAGCACGACGTTGATGTGCTGACCGAGATCAAAAGCTGCCGGGCAGACCAGGTTGCCGACGTTTTCCACAAACAGCAGGTCGGTGGTCTGACCGTCGACTTCCAGCGGGAAGTCATGCAGCGCCTTGTGGACCAGGTGCGCATCCAGGTGGCAGGCGCTGCCGGTAGCGATCTGGTGGGCCCGGATACCCTGCTCGCGCAGGCGTCGGGCGTCGTTCTCGGTTTCCAGGTCGCCTTCGATGACGGCCATGGAGACCCGATCTTTCAGGGCTTGCGCCGTGCGCTCCAGCAGCTGCGTCTTGCCCGAACCCGGCGAGGACATCAGGTTGATGACCAGCGTGCCGGTGCGGTTGAAGTGTTCGCGATTGTGGCCGGCGGCGCGGTCGTTGGCGTCCATCAGGCCGGTGAGCACCTCGACCGTGTGCTCGTCAGCCGGGGCCGGGTGGTTATGGTCGGGTACGGAGCATCCGCAGGTTTCACACATCGTCTTAGGTTCTCCCAGAAATTCGTCATGAAGGAGTTGGAGGCGCTTTCGCGTCGCGAAGTTCCACTTGCGCCAAGAGCAGTTCGTCGCCGCTGATCAGATCCACGCGATAGGAATTGCAATTCTGGCACAGCAGGCGGTTGGCCAGCGCCTCATTTTCGCTGCCGCAGTCGCGGCAGCGAATCCGAATCGGCTGCGATTCGATTTCGAGCGTGGCCTCGGCGGTCAGGGGGCCGTTGCGCGCGATGGTAAAGGCCTGGGCCAGCAAATCGGGCTCGACGCCGGATAGCGGGCCGACGCGCACCGTGATTTTGCCTACGCTACCGGCGCCATGGGTATTGGCGGTTGCACGCACCTGGCTCAGCAGGGCTTCGCAAACCGAGAGTTCATGCATGCAGAAGTCCAAATATGAGGAATTTTGAATTCATCTTATCAGTTTTCTCGAAGCTAAGCGCTCAACTTGCTCTTTCTCAGGTGAATTTCGGGCTCGTTTTGATCCAGGTCAAGTGGCCCCCGGCCGGCTGGGGCTAACTTGGAACGCGAGATTTTTGGAGTATACCCATGGCAACGTTAACCAACCCCGCAGCGGCGCGGCTCTTCAGCGACGGCGATGCGTCCGGCCCAGGCTCCTGTGACACCGTCATTATCGGTATCGGCAACAACCTGATGACCGACGACGGCGCCGGCATCCACGTGATCGACCAGTTGCGCAAGCTGGATTTGCCGGACAACGTCGAACTGGTCGACGGCGGCACCCTGGGTTTCACCTTGCTCGACATCGTTGAGCGCGCGCGCCGCCTGATCGTGGTTGACGCCGCCCAGCTTGAGCGTCAGCCCGGCGAGGTGGAGGTGTTCGAAGACGCGCAGATGGATGTGTATCTGACCAACTGCCGTCGTTCCAGCGTCCATGAAGTCAATCTGCTCGACGTGATTGGCGCGGCGCGCTTCCGCGGCAACATGCCCGAGCGCTACGCGCTGGTCGGCATTCAGCCGGACTGCGTCGACTGGGGTGCCGAACCGACTGCCGCGGTGGCGCGTGGAGTGGAGCAGGCCACGGCCATCATTGCCGACATGGTTGCCGAGGAGTGTGTCGCATGAGCGCGGCCATCCCTTTAAAGGTCAAATCGACACCGAAGACCGGGACCATCGGTGGCGGTGTCAAGGCGATTGGTTTCGAGATCCTCGCCCACCTGGAGCGCTATCTGGAAAACGGTGAGCCGGCAGCCATCGACATGCGCAGCCTGCCGATGGCGCCGAACGAGTACACCGAGCTGATGGAAATGCTCGGTGAGGGCGAGCTGGATCTGACCATCGACATGCGCGGCCCCAGCCGTTTTCGCGAGACCGCCTATCCCGGCGTCTGGTGGATTCAGCACAAGGGTCCGGATGACCGGGTTCTGAGTGAGTACATTGAGATCAACCGCATTCCCGATTTTCTCTGCACGCAAACCGATCAGATCGAGGATGCGGTCAGGGAGCTAAGCGACCGACTGAAAGGAGCTTTAACAGATGAGTAAGCTGAAGCAAGGAAAGGACCGACCGACCATCGGTCAGGTGATGGATGAGGCCGGCGTCGGTCGTCGTCAGTTCATGAAGTACTGCGCCGGCATGACGGCGCTGATGGCCATGCCGCCGATGGCGACCACGGCCTTTGCCCGCCAGTTGCGCGCCGCGCGCCGTCCGACGATTATTTATGTGCCGTATCAGGAATGCACCGGCTGCCTGGAAACGCTGACCCGCTCGTTTGCGCCCAGCCTGGAAAGCCTGATTTTCGACACCATCTCGCTGGACTACAACCACACCCTGCAGGCTGCTGCGGGTACAGCGGCGATGGAAGCCAAGTATGAGTCCATTCAGGAGAACTGGGGTGAGTACATCCTGATTGTCGATGGTGCGATCTCGACGGCCGAGAACGGCATCCACGGCATGGCGGTGGGCCAGACCTTCGTTGACCAGCTCAAAGA
>SKIE01000309.1 GCA_007116585.1 Wenzhouxiangella sp.
CTGGAAATCATGACCACGCGGGAACATCACGCCCTGCTGCGCAACATGGCATCACTGCACGGCGTACAGCCCGGTTCAGTGCCGATGATCTTTGTCGGCGGCCGTGTATGGACCGGAGACTCCCGCCAGATTCGTCGCGAGATTGCCGATCACGTCGCCGCCTGCCTCGACGACGGCTGCCCGCGATAAGGCATCGCTCAAACCAGGCTGGCCGCGCCGATCGCCGCCACAGTGGCCAGGATGGGCACAAGAACCGTCACCACAAAGATATCTCGATAGGCCTCGGCATGGCGTAGCCCCATGATCGTCAGCATAGCGATCACCGCACCACTATGCGGCAGGGAATCGAGACCGCCGGAGGCGATCGCAGCGACGCGGTGCAGGTCGGCCGGCTCAACGCCCATCGCCAGATAGTGCTCAGCAAAAGTCTGCAGGAAGATCTGCAGACCACCGGAGGCCGATCCCACGATCCCCGAGACCACGCTGACCGACACCGCCGCCGACAGCAGCGGCGGCATCTCCAGCGCAATCACGCCCTGGGCGAACGCGGCAAATCCCGCCGTCTGCGTCACCACGCCGCCGAAACCGATGACCGCTGCCGTATTGAGCAGCGGCATTATGCTGTCATTGGCGCCACTGCCCAGCACCTCGACCGCTTTCAGGCGCAGGCTCTCAAAGAGGGTCACGCAGAACGCTGAGCCCAGCAACAGGGCAAAACTCGGCCACAGAACGGGCTGTGAATTGGCAAAGTTGACCAAACCACCTACGCCACCCGTCTCAGGACCCACCAGCCCAACCGCGACCAGCACCCGCGGGATGATGATGGCCCCCAGCACAACCGCCATGGGCACAACGGCCAGACCGGCGCCCGGCGCATGGCGGATATCGGGCGCCATTTTTTCCATGGCCGCATCCTGCGGGTTGGGCTCGTACCCCTCCCCGCGCGCCCGCGCCCCGCGCCACTGCCGCTCCAGGTAAAGCCAGCCACCGACCAGCATGACCAGCCCAGCGATCAGGCCCGGCAGAATGCCAGCAAACAAATCCGTACCCAGGGCGTTGGCCGCAATGACATTCTGAACCGACGGCGTGCCCGGCAGCGCAGTCATGGTGAAGGTGCCCGCCCCGAGTGCCGCGGCACCGCAAAACAGCCGCTTGGGCAGATTGGCCTCGCGCATCAGAACAATGCCCAGCGGGTAGATGGTGAAGATCACTACGAACAAGACCACGCCACCGTAGGTCAGGGCAGCACAGACCAGCACCGTGACGAGCAGCGCATGTCGCACGCCCATGCGGTCGATGAATGAACGTGCGATGGCGGTTGCTGCACCACTGGCCGCCATCATCTTGCCGAAGATCGCACCGGTCAGGAACAGCACGAAAAACTGCCCGGCAAAGCTGAACGCACCGAGCGGGCCGAAAGCAAAATGTTCCAGCACGATCCCTTCCACGGCCAGACCATTACTCAGGCCCACGATCAGGCTGGCCACCAGCGCTGCGATCAGGATGTTGATACCCCGCAGCGCCATGAAGATCAGCATGACCAACCCCAGCAACAGTCCCAGATTCCCGATCAAGGCGACACCCTTCAGATTTCCGCAATAGCGACGGCTACAATGGCTCGAAACCTTACCATCATCTGGACCCGTCGCCTTGGCCGGAACCCGTTCGAAGTCAAACAAACCGATCACGATCGGCAACGTGGAGGTTCATCCCGGCGAGCGCCGCAGCATTCGGCTGGAGGTCGGCCGCCTCTATACCCATGCCCAGACTGCCATGCCGATCCAGGTCATTTGCGGCAAGCGGCCCGGACCAGTGCTATTTGTCAGCGCAGCGATTCATGGCGATGAACTCAACGGCGTCGAAATCATCCGCCGACTGATGCGAATCGATGAGTTGAACCGGCTGCGCGGTACCCTGATTGCGGTTCCGATCGTCAACCTGCTCGGTTTCATCCACACCAGCCGGTATCTGCCGGACCGGCGCGACCTCAACCGCTCCTTTCCCGGCTCGCAAACCGGCTCGCTGGCAGGGCGAATTGCCCATGTCTTCATGCGCGAAATCGTGAGCCGGGCGACTCACGGCATCGATCTGCATACCGGTGCCGTCCATCGAGGCAACCTGCCCCAGATCCGCGCCAACCTGGACGATGAACAAACCCTGGCGATGGCCAAGGCTTTCGGCACTCCGGTGATTCTCAATTCCGCCGTACGGGATGGTTCGCTGCGCGGCGCGGCTGCGGCCAGCAACACGCCGATTGTGCTGTATGAAGCCGGCGAAGCGCTGCGCCTGGACGAGTTCTGCATTCGCGGCGGTGTCGAGGGCGTCATCCGGGTCATGCGACTGCTCGGCATGCTGCGCAAGAGCCGGCGCAAGCCACCGCCCGAGCCGATCATGGCCCGTTCAAGCAGTTGGGTACGCGCACCGCAAAGCGGCATCTTCCGCGCCTACAGCCAGCTCGGCGACCGCGTGATTCGCGATCAGAGCATCATGGGTGTGATCTCTGATCCAATCGGTGAAATCGAACAGGAAATCCGGGCGCCGTTCAGCGGCATTGTCATCGGTCGACTGAACCTTCCCCTGGTCAACGAGGGCGATGCGGTGTTCCACATCGCCCGTTTCTACCGCACGGATCTTGCCGCCGAACGGATCGAGGACTACCAGGAAACCATGGAATCAGACAACTTCCCCTGGGTGGACTCGGCCAATCCAGACGGCCAGTA
>SKIE01000062.1 GCA_007116585.1 Wenzhouxiangella sp.
TCAAGTCAAACGTCTCGCCCGTGCGCGGGCCGGAGGCGGCTTTGAGTCGGAAGGTCATGCTGGATCAGCTCCCTGAGTATCGAGGTCGCATAGCTGCCGGACCCCAGTGAAAAGGACAGCCTAAGACAATTGGGCCCAGCAAAGCTCCATTCAAGCGCCTTGACGCGCGTGCGCAGGGCGCGTCGCTCCTGGCGCAGGCGAAACTGGCGCAGCCCCTGCACCAGGTCAGGCTCGGCGTCCAGCACGCGCGCCTCCAGCTCGGCCACCTCGCCCCGGACCGGGCTTGACCCTTCGCCGGGTAGCGGACCGCTGGGATGCAGGTCAAGACACTCGCAACGGGCGGCAAGCTCAGGATCGCCTGGCTCGGGCCTGAAAAAGGAATGGCTGCCGTCGAGCATGGCGACATCGCCATCCATAATCCGGTTCCAGGTACCGGTTTCGATCCGCGCCTGCAGCACCCGGTTGAACAACAGGCTGCGCGCCGCGGACAGGTAGAAACCCCGCTTGTGCCGAGACGGCTTGCGCTTGAGTTGACCGGCAAACAGGGCACGGGCACGGGCCACGTTGTTGCCGCCAAAGCGTTGCTCGCCAAACCCGTTCGGCGCCCCATGATCGCGCACGCAGATCAGCCGCTGCTCCAGCGCGTCGCGGTCTGCCTCAAGCTCACGAATCCACAGCACGAACCGATTGCCCTGCAGACGGCCGCGCTGGATCTTGCGCGCCGAACGGGCCGCGCTGAGAATGCTGATGCCCGGCAACTGCCAGTCGGCCCAGGCCGGGTCGGGTTTGCCTGCCAGCTGGACGGAAAAGAACTGCCGGGTCACCGCGTTGCGGTCCTTAAGCCCGGCAAAGCTGACGTCTCGCGGATGCACACCGGCGGCGCGCGCGAGCATGGCGGCCACATCGGTGGTGTTGTGCTCGCGCTTTTCGACCCACAACCACAGATGCTCGCCGGCTCCGTCGGGAGCGTGGCCAAGCAATTCCTCGACTTCGAAGTCTTCTGGCCGAGCGCGGATCAACCCTCGCCCGACGGGCCCACCCCAGGCGTAGCTCTCCTTCACAACAATGCTAGTCCTCAATCCGCCACAGCACCGTTGAGAACGGAATGGCGTCGCTTTCCCTGCGGTTATAGCGGGAACGGATCTGGTAGGTTTTACCGGCCTCAACCTCAAGCTCGATGGTCATGGCCTGTCGCCGCGTCTGCGCATCGGCACGGCGCCAGCGCTGGGTTTCGGCCGGGTGGCGCGGAAACGACAGCCCGCGCGGAATCTCGACCAGCACTCGCAGTTCATAGCGCCCCGGCTCCAACCACAGCACGTCGCGCGGCTGGATGTTGCGCCCGTCGATGGCCACGAACCGAACCGGATACAAATCCTTGCTGACTTGCCCCGGCGCACCGTTGATCTGCGCTGCACTCGGGCCCGGGTTCGTCGTCGGCAGCGACTGGGCAGACAGCGGCAAGGCGAGGCTCAGCGCGAGTGCCGCGACGGCTATTCTGATACTCCAACTCAACATGGAAATCTCCTCCAATCAAGACTTGGAAAACTGACGATCAGCTTGACCGCCCGCCGCCAGTTTGAGCGCAAGGGGGGACCGAGGCCATGGGCCCCCTTGGGGATTGGCCTGAAATTTTCCTGAAACATGCCTGAATGCCTCTCAATCGGCCTCGACCTGATCGACAATCCGGGCGCGCCAGGCCGCGGCGAAAGAGTCAGCCAGCACCTGCGCCAGCACTGCCGCCGAGGGTGGCTGGGCGCCCTTGTGCTCCAGCTGATGGGACCAGAGGACTTTGCCCTCGGGCATGGCCAGCATCCGGGCAAGCACAGTGAACTGGTCTTGCTCAAAAATAACGCTGCCTTCGATGAGCAGGTCAATGCCGAGATCTTGTGCGACCAGCACGGCCAGATCTTCGGTGGACTTATAGGGCGCCAGTGATGCCCGGCCAATCAACGCCACCTGGTCCAGGCGTTGCTCCCACAACTCGCTGAGCAGCTGATCCGCCAACAGCAGATCCCATCGACGCACGGCGCCCGCCGGCTCGCCGAACTGCTGGAATGGCAGCACCGCGAGGCTGGGCTCGCGCTCTACCGGCGCCTTGGACGCCTCTTCACCGGGCCTGTTCAATATAATCAAGAGACTCAACAGCAGCAGGGCCGCCAGCAGCCCGAACAAGCGCTTGCGCCCGGCCGGAGAGAATCGCCGTTCTGACTCGCCGGTCTCGACCTCGGCCAGAACACGGTAACCGCGCCGCGGGACGGTCTCGATCAGGTCATCGGCTGCGCCAAGCGCCCGGAGCTCCGCTCGCAGCTCGCGCAGCACCGCGGCCAGCCCGGACTCGAAGTCCACGACAGTACTGCTCTCCCATATCGACGCGCACAGTTGCTCTCGGGTCAGCAGGGTTCGGGGCTGATCAAGAAAGGCCACCAGCAGTTTGCTCACCTGCGGCCGTAGTGACCTGGCGTCCGTCTGGTCGGGGCGGCTCAAGCGGCCCATCGTGGCGTCAAACCGCAAACCGGCAAAGCGATAGACCGTCACGGGCAAGTCAGCCTTCAGGTTCAACCAGTTCGGGATTCAGGATCAGGAAAAAACTCTCATCAGCCCGGATCAGGCCGAGTTCAGAGCGGGCGCGTTCTTCAATCGCGGCCAGGCCCTGACGCAGATCATCGACTTCGGCCGCCAGCGCATCATTGCGCGCCTGCAGTGCCGCGTTGTCTTCCA
>SKIE01000322.1 GCA_007116585.1 Wenzhouxiangella sp.
GCCTTTTGCGGATCAATATCGCGACTGAACCCGACCCCGCCGGCCGCGTCCTTGATCTCTGTAAAAGTCGGCGACTCGAATGCGGTCCCGGCGTTGGCATACAGCTGGTGATCGTCAAGCAGCCGGTAGCTGAGACCGGCGTTCCAGCTCAACTCCTCGAACGTGCGCGCGCCGCTGCCAAGCTGCTCGCCGAAGCGGTCGTCGATATCCAGACGAACGCGGTCATAGCGCGCGCCGAGCAAGGCGCTCCAGCTTGCCCCAAGCTCAAAGTCCAGCTGCCCGAACACGCCGGCGTTGTCGGCTCGTTGCAGCTCGTCCTGGGTCTGATCACTGCGGGCCCCGGTGGGCGTGACTTCAAAACGGCGGCGGTCGTCACGCTGCCGGGCCAGATCCACGCCGACCGTGAATCGACCGTTGCGTTCGGCCAGGGGTAGATCGTCCACATACTGGGCTCCGGCGCCGAAAAAGTCGCGGTCGAACTCGATCAGGCTGGGGAAGAAAAAGCTTGGCAATTGCTGGAAGAAATCACGCCGGGCCACGAAACCGTAGGCTGACAGCTGTCCGGGCAATGACTCAGCGTCTTCATAGCGCAGGCCAAGCCGGTACTGCTCCACTTCCTGGCGCGAATTGACCTGCACGGCCTGCCCGCCGGCCGCGCGTCGATCCGCGGCCGCCTGCTCACGCGTCAGCGCGGCCGGATCCTGTCCTTCCGGTTGATCCAGCACCGTCAGCACAAGGCCAAGGTGACGGTCGGGACTCAGCTGCCGGCCAAGATGCGCGTTGAGCAGACGCTTTTCGGTGCGGCTTTGTTCACGATAACCGTCGTAGCGCAGATCCCAGACACTGGCATAGGCGTTCCAGTCACCGAACTGACCGCCACCGCGTGCGCCGTAGCGGGCAAAGCCATCGCTGCCCCAGGTGCCGCGTGCTTCGGCCCGGGGCGCCAGGTTACGGCCATCCTCGGTAAACAGACTGATCAGCCCGCCCGATGCATTGCCGTGCAGGGCTGAGCTGGGCCCGCGCAAGACTTCGGCCGACACCGCCGACTCCAGGTCAATGGCGTCCACCTGGGACTGCCCGTCGGGCAGCGTCTCGGGAAATCCGTCCAGCAGCAGACGCACGCCGCGGATACCAAACGGCGAGCGCGCGCCAAAGCCGCGCACGGCCACCCGCAGATTCTGGGCAAAGTTGTAGCGGTTCTGAAAAAACAGACCCGGCACCCGGGCCAGCGTCTCGTCCAGCTGCAGCTGCTGCCGTGCCGTCTGCAGGGTTTGCTCATCGACCTGTTCGACGGCTGCCGGCGTATCGAGCACGGCCCGCTCCATGCGCGTCGTGGTGACCGACAGGCGGTCTTCAACCAGCGCCAGGTCCAGTTCGTCTTCGTGCACCTCGGGCTCCGACGGCGCGGCGAGAGCGATGCCGACGCTGCCGGCGACCAAAGCGACTACACTGCAAAACCGCTGCAACAACCACATAACGATGCAAAACTCCCCAGTGAAAAAACGCGCAAGAGTAGCACTCGTCGTGTCAGAGCTGGCGTGAAAACATGACCTGCATCCGGGACCTGCTGCGCGATGCCGGCAGGCGCCTCAACAACCGGCTGGAGGCCGAATTGCTGCTGGCCCATTGCCTGGGCCGCCAGCGAGCCTGGCTGTATGCGCACGCTGAAGACCTTGTCGAAGATGCCCAGAGAGAACATTTCGAGCGGCTGATCAGCGCTCGCGAAGACGGCCAGCCGGTTGCCTACCTCACCGGTCGGCGCGAGTTTTACGGGGTCGATTACCGGGCCAGCAATGCCGTGCTGATCCCTCGACCGGAAACCGAACTGCTGGTCGATCTCGCCCTGGCCCGTTTACCTGAAGATCACTGCCGAATGGTCGATGTGGGCACCGGCTCGGGCTGCATCGGCCTCAGCCTGGCCCGGCTCCGACCGGCCTGGCATGTCAGCCTTTGCGATATTTCGGCCGACGCGCTGGCAGTCTGTCAGGCCAACGCAAAAACACTGTCTCTGGACCAGGTTCGGATTGCTCGCAGCGATCTGCTGGATGCCTTTGCCGGGGAGCGTTTTCACGCGATCATTTCCAACCCGCCCTATGTTGCACGCCAAGATCCGCATCTCAGCCAGGGAGATCTGCGCTTTGAGCCGCCAATTGCCCTGGGGGCAGACGATGGCGGCATGGCCATCATCCGGCGCCTTATTGCTCGGGCGCCGGGTTGCCTGTTGGCGCAAGGCTATCTGATGCTTGAACATGGGCATGATCAGGCTGATGTGGTCGCCCGATGCCTTGAAGATGCCGGCTTCGAAAATATTGAAACCCATCGTGATCTGGCCGGCATCGACCGGGTCACCCTTGGCCGCTGGCGACAACAACCCAGCCAGCATGAAGGACGTTCGTGAACCAGAAACTCCTGTTCAGGTTGCTGTTGCTGGCCCTATTTATCGCTGCAGTCGTCGCATTCTTTGTGCTTGATCTGGGCCAGTACTTTTCGCTGGCCAATCTGCGCGAGCAGCGCGAGCAGCTGCGCGCATTGACCGAAGACCACCTGCTGCTGATGCTGGCCGGCTACATGCTGGTCTACATCCTGATGGCCGCGCTGTCAGTACCCGGCGCGGCGGTACTGACCATTGCCGGCGGGGCGCTTTTCGGGGTTGTGCTGGGCACGGTGGCGGTCTCTTTCGCCAGTACCATTGGCGCCACGCTGGTCTTTCTGGCC
>SKIE01000046.1 GCA_007116585.1 Wenzhouxiangella sp.
CCGCCGAGCTGGCCACGGCGCTGCTGCTCGATGACGACCCTCCGTCGCGGTTCAAGGGCGAGTTGGGCGTGCGCAAGCGCGTGTCCTGGGCGCCGCCGCTGTCGCTGGAAGAAGTCAAGGCGGTGGGGTATGCGCTTGGCGCGACGGTCAACGATGTGCTGATTGCGACGATGACAGGCGCGTTGCACCGCTACCTGGTGGAGGCGGGTGATGATCCCACGAACTTGAGCATGCGCGCGACCGTGCCGGTCAACCTGCGACCGCTGGAACATGCGAGGGATCTGGGTAACCACTTTGGCCTGGTCTTTCTGGATTTGCCCATCAGCGAGGCCAATGCGCTGGCCCGGCTGCACAAAGTGGCGGCATTCATGCAGCGGCTCAAAAAATCCAAGCAGGCGGTCATGTCGCTGGGCTTGCTGGCGGCACTGGGCATGGGCCCGGCCGCGCTGCAGCAGCCGGCTCTGGAGCTGTTCAGCCGCAAGGCCAGCACGGTGCTGACCAACGTTCCGGGCCCGCGGCATCCGCTGTATCTGGCCGGTGTGCCGATTCGGGAGATGATGTTCTGGGTGCCGCAGACCGGCTCGATCGGCATGGGCATCAGCATCATCAGCTACCAGGGCCAAGTCTACTGTGGGCTGATCACCGACAACAAACTGGTGTCCGACCCGCAGCGGATCATCGACTTCTTCGTCGAGGAGTTCAACGAACTGCTGCATCTGACCCTGCTGATCGGGCCACAGGATGCGCCGGTGACGCCGGATGCGGTCGAGACCGTGCACGAGTGGATTCGTGGCACGGCCGACTCAGCCTTGGTCTAGATATTCGCGCGCGTACTCCAGATCCAGCTTCTGCATGGCGTCGATTGGTTTGAGCTTGGCCGCCCTGGCATAAGCCTCGTTGGACGCCTCCAGGCGCTTGTCGCCGAACAGAAGATAGAGGGCGTTGCCGTACTCGATATGGGCAATGGGAGCGTCTGGCGTCAGGGTCAACGCACGCTGGCAGTGGTGCTCGACCTGATCGGCGCTGGCGCCGTAGGTCATGCGGCCGACCATCTTGCCAACCTTGTCGATGATCTCGGCGTGGTACAGACCCAGAGCCGTGTGCGCCTCGGCGTGCTCGGGCGCCAGTTCCAGGGCGCGATCGAGTGATTTGCGGATCTTGCCGCCCACGCCCTGGGCCAACGCCTTGGCCACCGAAATGCTCTGGCTGTAGCGGCCCAGCAGGAAGGCGTGGAAGTAATGCGCGTTGGCGTCTTCCGGGAAGTGCTGGATGGCCGCTTCGGCCCGCTCGATGCCGGCCTGATAGATCTCGATTTTGCTGTCTTCGTCTTCTTCGAGGTAGTCAGCATAAATTCCGCTGGCCTTGTTGGCGAGCGCATGAGCCAGTGGGCCGATGGCCAGGGCGGTTTCCATGGCCGCGGCAAAACGCCCGGCGTGGTAGTCGCGCCAGGCCTGCTGGAGTTGCTCGGCCATGGTGTCAGGGTCCGCGCAGTCCGGGGCAAGCGCACGGACCCGGTCTGCGTCTGGAAACGGTTCACAGTCTCCGCGGTGCAGCGCGGGCCATGCCTGTGCAAGGCGGTTGCCGTTGTACTCGAACGGCGTGTGGTCGTGCGGGAAGGCGCTCCAAGCGGATGTTTTCATTTTAGTGTGACTGCTCTAGAACTTGCCCGTATCTTAACTCTCAAAGCTGCTCAAACAGGCAGCCTCGGCTAGGAAATCATTACCAGGAGGCAGGATCATGGCCAAGAAAACCGCAAAGAAAAAGGTTGCCAAGAAGAAGGTGACCCGCAAGACCGCCGCGAAGAAAAACGTGGCCACGCAAGCGCAGGATTACGCGCACGAAATCTGGCTGGCTGGACTGGGTGCATTTGCCATGGCCCAGGATGAAGGCAGCAAGTTGTTCAAGCAGAGCAGCAAGCGCATCGATGACACCACCAGCAAGATGGTGGGTGAGTCAGCCAAGATGTTCGATCGCCTCGTCAAGGAAGGCGAGAAGCTTGAGAGCAAGGGCCGCAAGGCTGCAACCGACGCCGTTGGCGGCGTGCGTGGAGACGTGGAAAGCCGGATGGACGAGGTGCGCAAGACCGCCCAGAGCAACTGGGACAAGCTGGAAAAAGTCTTTGAACAGCGTGTCGCCCGTGCACTGAGCCGTCTTGGAGTGCCGACGTCTGAAGAAATCCGTGAGCTGAGCGACCGCGTTGCCGAGTTGAACAAGCGCGTGACCGAGCTGGCCCGCAAGCAGCAGGCACCGAAGCCGGCGGCTACCAAGAAGGTGGCGAAAAAGGCTGCCAGCAAGCCGGCCGAGCCGGAGCCTCCGAAGGCTGATCCGGCACCGTAACGACTACCCCGAAGCAGTCCGGGCTTCCCTCGGCCCGATTCAGACTGCTTGTTTTGGCCCGGGCACCTGCCCGGGCTTTTTTTAGAGGCGAAGACGAGCCCGTTCGCACGCAGCGAGGTGAATGCACGTGACAGAAGGTCTGGACAGGAAACGCCAGCATCGCCGCAACGCCGCGCTGGCAGCACTCGCCGTCTTAGCTCTGGCGGGGATGGTCTGTTATGTGACCTGGGTGCTGATGGGGGCCATCTGACCCTACTGGGATCATCAGGTATAGGCCTCGGCCAGTGTCTGCAGGTGGGTGCGTGATTCGCCCAGCAGATACGGGCTGATCAGGCTCATCACCTGCCAGGCGGCGCGATCGGGGTGGACGCCATC
>SKIE01000180.1 GCA_007116585.1 Wenzhouxiangella sp.
GACGTCGGTTCACGCACCCACTGGAATCGCGGTCGGTTGCCGTGGGGCGGGCTCACCTCGTAAACCCCATCCAGGAACAGCATGTGGAAGTGGATGTTGAGATTCAGCGCCGAGCCGAACCGCTGGATGAGGGTGACCGCACCCGGCGATGACGACGACTTCGTCAGCCGTTGCTTCTATCCCGCGCTGGACGTGAACGAAGACCCGGTAACCGGCTCGGCCCACTGCCAGCTTGCCCCTTACTGGGCCGAGCGCCTGGGCAAGACCCGGCTGGCTGCCCGCCAGCTGTCGCGTCGCGGTGGTCAGGTCGACTGCGAGTTGCAGCGCGAGCGCGTGGTGTTGCGCGGCCAGGCAGTTACTTATCTGACGGGCCGGATTCGTCAAGTGCGTTAAAGGCAGGCCCGATTGCCACCCGAGATGGCTGACTGAACCGGGGAGACCCTTTAATCAGTTCGTCAAGCGGGTCACCTTTCTTAAGAAAAAGGCCAGAGGGCTACTTGTCGCTTCCTATGGCCCGATAAACCACGATCCAATCGTGAAGATTTTATTTCGATTTGGGAGAGTTGCTCGTCCAGCCGACGTCACTGATGGTCTCGCCCGAAGCATCGATGTTTCGGATCTTCCCTTGAATCAGGTCACCGTCACGTCTGAATTCAGCCGAAAGACTCGCCACAGGAGATTCCCCTTCAAACATAATTTCCAGAATCAATGTGCCATCGTGCTCCTCGGCAATGCCCTCAAAGCTATAGAGCGCCTTGGGGCCATTTGGACCAACTCGAGACACTCCTCCCGAGAAGGGGCCAAGATCAACCAGGCCGTCTCGGTGCTCAAGGTCGAGAATGAGAGCAAGCTCAGGCGAAGCTGCGGCCATCGCCCTCCAGGCAGGACGATCAAAAACCAGCCCAGCAGTTTCAACTTCGGCACACTGGGCTTCGCCTGCTTCCTTACTCCCGGATTCTCCGATCGAATAGGTGCCAATTGGAGGGAGAGGCCCACTATCAGCTCCGCAACTCCCCGTCCGGAAACATACGCACCAGTCACCATCACATCGAACGCGACAGGTCGCTGAGCCGCTGCTCACCGTTTCACAGGTCCAGTTGTTCGGACCACAGCGCCAAAACCATGCCTCCGCTTCAGAAATTTGGATAAAGAAAACAAACAACCCTATGGTGCAGTAGGTAAACGCCCGCATCTTAAGCCTCCCGTACTTTATTTCAATCGACGCTATCAGAGGCTCTCTAGCGTGTCAATTTCGCATCCAACAGCAGCTGATCGGTTCTATCTGTAGCAATTATTGCGCCAGTCGAGAGAGTTCAATGCCTGATTCCGACCAGGAAGGGCGCGATCTGCAGGACAAGGGAATTGAGCGTTCGAAGAAGATCCAGCCCTTACCACGCAATCCCGTAGTCGTCACCGTAATCGCTGGCGGCCCCGTGCTTGTGGTCGATCCAGATCGCCGTGGTCGGGTTGTAGGTGCGCTCGACGATCTGGTAGAGCAGTGTTTGTTCGGGTTGGTGGCGCTGGAACCCAACACTGCCCATGCCCAGACTGCCCGCTCCCCGCCCTTGACAGGCGTACGTGATTGCGTACCATGTCGGTTGGGCAAAGGATAGTGATAAAACGCTGTCATGACCGCAATCTCCGCTAGCGAAGCTCGGGCCAATCTGTATCGCTTAATCGACGAGGCCGCCGCGTCGCATCAGCCATTGATGATTACCGGAAAGCGGAACAAGGCGGTGTTGATTTCCGCCGAGGATTGGGAGGCCATTCAGGAGACGCTGTTTCTGCTGTCGGTGCCGGGTATGCGTGAAGCCATCCGCGAGGGCATGGACACACCGATAGACGAGTGCCGCGAGACCCTTGATTGGTGAACTGGCGGCTAGTCTTTACACGGCAGGCTCAGAAGGACGCCAAGAAGCTTAGCTCTAGTGGGCTAAAGCCCAAGGCCGAAGCCTTGTTGGCCATTCTCGCTGCTGATCCATTCCAATCGCCCCCCGCTTTCGAAAAGCTTGTCGGCGATCTTGCTGGTGCCTGTTCTCGGAGAATCAATATCCAGCATCGCCTGGTCTATCAAGTGCTGGAGGCTGAACAGGTCGTCAAAGTCCTGCGACTTTGGAGTCATTACGACTAACCGCAGCAGACGAGCCAGCAGGCAGAAGGCAGTCCGAGGTATGCGGCGGTTGCAAAGCTGCGGTGTCTCGATGTCGTCGCTGCGCCCAGTGGGCTGCACAAAATAGTGTGTGACCCAGTTTTAACACACCCCTGCGCTCGCCGGAACTCAGGTCAATGGATGCTGCCAGCGCAGCTCACGGAAACGGTCGAAGTCGGAATCCGTGCTCACCCAGGTACAGCCATGCTCGATGGCCATCGCCGCATGCTGGGCGTCTGCAGCCAGTTTGCCAGTGGCGCCTGCTTGCCGACACAGCCGCTCCCAGATTTGAAGATGCCGTGGGCCGGGTGTCAACAGGCGCGCATTGGGCCGGTCAACCAGTTCCCCGATGAACGCAAAGACCTCATCCAGAGTGGATGGTCGACCAAATATCTTGCGATTGGTAACGATCCGAACGACCCCGGCCAGCGACAGCACCGACAGCGCGAATGGCTCGTCGCCGGTCGCCAGTGACTCAAGCCAGGCTGCATAGGCGGGATGTTCGTCATGCGAATCACGCCGATGGGCGTAGATCAGCACGTTGACGTCCGGCATCAACATTA
>SKIE01000365.1 GCA_007116585.1 Wenzhouxiangella sp.
CGCGGCTCAGGGGGCTGGTGTCGATTTGCGGCGCCTCGGCGCTGGCTTCACCGCCCCAGCGCCACACGGCGAGCGCGACAGCGATCACGGTGACGATGGCCACCCACACCCATTTGTTCATACTCTTGCTTGCTCCGGTGGTTCAGTAGACGGCGAACCGGGGCGGGCAGTGTAGTCGGCCCCAGCCGCCTTGGTCGTGATGAGACCACTCGGACCACAAGACTGAGCGATAATTTCCGATTAACGCGCAGGGGTTGCCAGCTTTCCTTCTCCGATTGATAATTATTCCCATTCCCGTCTTAACAACTGATATGGCCAATCAATACCTCAAAAGTACGCTGGGCGCCCTGCCTGTTCTGATCTCGCTTGCTCTGTTCGGGGCACCGCCCGTGATAGCCGAGGACAGCGGGGAAACCGCAGAGGAACTGTCCGATCGCATCAGCGTCACGGCCGAGCGGGGTCGCGAACGCGAGACCATGGAAGTCCCGCAGGCGGTCGATACCATCACCCGGCTGGATCTTGACGAGCAGCTGCCCATTGATCTGACCCAGGCCATTCAGCGCCAGCCGTCGGTGGGTCTTGGTCCATCCGGTGAAGTCCTGAGCTTCTGGCAGCAGGGCTTTACCTTGCGCGGCCTGGGCTCGCAGCGCGTGTTGACGCTGACGGATGGCGTGCGCCTGTCCGGTCAGGGCACCGGCTACGGCGGCGGATCCTTGAGCATCTACGATACCTTCTCGGTCGAGCGGGTGGAGATTCTGCGCGGCCCGAACTCGGTGCTGTACGGCACCGACGCCTTCGGCGGCGTGGTCAACGTCATCACCCGCCAGCCGCGCCGCCGCAGCGAAGCCGGGTTCAACGGCGGTGTGGCCTATGCCCACGATGTGGCCTATAACCTGAACCGCACCTCGGCTTTTGTCGATGCCGGTAACGAGCGGGTCGGGGCGGTGTTCGGCGGCAGTTACTCCACCAACGACAACCCCAAGCTGGCCGACGGAACCCGTGCGACCAGCGGCGCGACCGACAAGTGGTCGGGCTTTGGCCGGGTCAACATTGAGGTCAACCCTGGTCATACCCTGAGTCTGCTCGGCAATATCAGCCGCGATACTGATGTGGAAATCGAAGACTCCGGCATTCCGTTCGGTCCGGTGGGTGTGGGCCCCCTGCGCTTCCAGTTTCCGCTATACCAGCGCTCGCTGCTGGGCGCGCAGTGGCAGTCGCTGGATTTGAGTCCGACGCTGGCCGAGTTCTACCTGGGCGTGTACTGGCAGCAGATCCGTCGTCAGTTCGATCGGACCACGCCGGAGGTCTTTTTCCCACCACCGCCGCCAACCCGGGTCGAAGCGGTTCGGACGCAAACCAACGACCGCATCAACACCTTCGAGATCAACCCGCGTTTGCGTTTCGATCTGGGCGAGCGCTTCCTGACCGTGGGCGCCGATTTCGGCTACGACGAGTCGGTCGGGCCCGAGATCGAGACGCGCGAACAGCTCTTCCCGCTGGGGCCACCGCTGCCGGGCCTGGTGCCTGGGCCAACGCCGATTCAGCGGGTCGATGCCGAGCAGTACCGGGCCGGCTTGTACGTGCAGGACAACTGGACCCTGGCACCGCGCTGGGAGTTGATCAGCGGGCTGCGGCTGGATTATTTCTCGGTCGAAGACCAGATCTCGCAAACCTCCGATTCTGAAACTGGCTTGAGCGGCAATCTGGCAGTGGTGTATGAGCGCACGCCCGAGCACATGTTGTACGCCAACCTGGGCTCCGGTTTCCGTGCCCCGGACCTGGCCGAGCGCTATCAGCGAGCGGTCGTGTCGGTGGTGCAGAAAGTGGAAATCATCGGCAACCCGGAACTGGATTCCGAGCGTTCGATTTCGGTCGACTTCGGTTCCAAGTGGCAGAGCCGTGATCTCAGCGGCGAGGTGGCGCTGTTCTACAATCGCGTCAGCGACTACATCGTCGAGCAGGTGGTCATTCCGCAGCCGGCCATTATTGAGCAGGCGGTCAACACCGATACGGTCGAATTGTATGGCTGGGAGCTAAGCGGTGCCTGGCGGCTGGGTTCATTCGAGCTCTTCGGCAACGCATCGAGAACCTATGCACCGTCGGCCCGGGCCCTGATTCGTGTTGACGGCGGGCGCCTGAACTACGGTGCGGCCTATCGCTTTGCCGGACCGGGTCGCTCCGAAGGCCGGGTCGAACTGCTGGGGCGCACGACGCTGGCCAGCCGCGATCTGACCGAACTGGGCCGGGAGGATACCGGCACCGACCGGGTTGACTATCCCAGTTTCACCGCGCTGGAACTTCGCGCGAGGTTCGATGTGCCCTTGAGCGACGAGCGCCGGCTGCGCCTGGTCGCCGGGCTGCGCAACCTGGCCGACCGGGAGTATGTCGAGCCGTTCTTCGACCAGATCCAGCCTGAGCGCAGCCTTTACGGTTCCGCGCAGCTGCTGTTCTGACTCGGCCCTCAGCCTGGTTCAGGCTCGGCTGCTGCGCCTCGATGCAGGCGCAGCAGCCAGGGCATAAAGGCGAGCACGCAGAGGATCTCGAACAGACCAAACACAATGAACACCGCCGGGTACGGCTCGATATCCAAGGCTCGCAGCGATGACAGCGCGGCGACGCTCAACAGCGGCCCGAGCAGAAATCCCAGCGAGCCGGTCAGATGAAAGCCACCCATGCCGGTTGCCTGTGCTGGTCCTGAAAGCTTGACCGTC
>SKIE01000279.1 GCA_007116585.1 Wenzhouxiangella sp.
CCGAACTCAGCGCCACGACCCGGCCGATCGCGGCGCAGGCCTGGACCTGGGTTGCGGCCAGGCCAACCGGGCCGAAACTGACCAGCGCGGTGGCCTCGGTGGGCACGGGCCCGTGATCCAGGTCATGCTGCAGCCAGGTCAGTTGCCCGTCTGCTGCCGAGGCAAGTGGGTGGCGCGAGACCGCGATCAGATGCAGTCCGGAGATCTGACTGGCTCGCTGCAAAAAGTAGCGCCCGACCGGGGTGCTGGCTCCGAGCACCAGCACGACGACCGGATGGGCTAGTGTCCCCGCCATCGGGCCACCGGCGTCATCAGCACGGCATGGGCGTGAATACCCAGCCACCAAAGGGCGCGGCTCCACCAGGGCCAGGGCAGCTCGGCATGCGCGTTCAGGTAGCGCCACAGACCGCGGTGCTTTTTCCACATCACCTGCACCGGGCGCGAGCGTGAGGATACCCCACCGGCGTGCGACACGGCCACGTCCGGGCACAAGCGGATGGTCCAGCCGGACTGGCGCAGCCGCGCCATCAGGTCGAGGTCTTCAAAATGCAGCGGATAGTGCTTGTCAAAGCCGTCTACCTCCAGAAAGGCCTGGCGCCGCAGCAGCATGCAGGCACCGGACACCGCCTCAACGTCCTCAGCCCCGGCCGGCGCCGGCAGATGGGTCAGATCCACGCCGGTGCGGCCGCGGAAGCGCAGCACTTCATCCAGCACGCGACGGCGCGTGGGCAGGCGACGCCGGCTGCCGCGCTGCTCGGTGCCGCTCATATCGAATATCCGGCCCGACACCAGGGCGGCTTCGGGATGGGCATCCAGTTCCGCCACCAGCCGCGCCAGCGCCGCCGGCACCAGCAGACAGTCGGGATTGATGATGAGCAGGTAGTCGGTCTCGACCGCGCGCGCGGCCAGGTTGACGCCGCGGGCAAACCCAAGATTGCGCGGCGAGCGACGGGCGCGCACGCCGGGCAGATCCGGCAGATGTTCCAGGCTGCCGTCGTCGGAGCCGTTGTCGATCACCTCTACCGGCGGCGGGCTGTCGTCGTCGCCGCGCAGGGCCAGCACGCAGCGCTCCAGCCAGCGGCCGGAGTTGTAGTTGACCACAATGGCGGTCACGCGAGCCAGAGAGCAGCCGGGATCTGCCAGCGCAAGCGCATTCACGAGCCACCCCACCATCGTCGCCACCACGGCAGATCGAGCTTGCGCCGCAGCTCGGCAATTTCAGCATCGCGCTCGGCCAGCAGCTGCTCGCCGCGAATGTGCTTGCGGATCACATCGTAGTAATGACCGTAGACCGACTCGCGAACATCGCCGTACAGCGACTGGCCCGGTACCGCCGGTAGGGCGGACTCGGCGGCGGCGGCCAGCGCAATGAAATACATGGTCGGCAGCGCTGGTGAGTTGTCGATCGCGATCTGGCCCGATTTCTCAGCAGTAAGCCACTGACTGCCGCCATCGCCGTGCAGCGACCACAGCACCGAGGCAAAGGCCAGCTTCTGGCCAAACAGGCGGCTGGCCGGGAAGTGGCGGGCCAGCAGTTGTTCGAACTCTTCGCGGTAAAGTTCGCGCACGTGAAAGGGGTTGTCATAGCCCGTGTCATCGCTGTAAGTCTTGCGGTCGGGCGAGGACATGATCAGAAAGCCGTCGGGCCGCAGCACGCGGCGAAATTCCGTCAGCAGCTCATCGTGCTCGGCCAGGTGTTCCAGCGTCTCGAACGAGACCACCACGTCCACGCTGTCATCGTCCAGCGGAATGTCCAGGCAGTTGGCGCAGTGGAAGGTCAGCCGCTCGTTGCCGTAGCGGGCCCGGGCATGGGCGATGCTTTCGGATGACAGGTCAACGCCGGTCACACGCGCGGCCGAAGCGCTCAGCAAGTGAGCGCCGTAGCCTTCACCGCAGGCGGCGTCGAGCACTTCCTTTCCGGCCACCCACTGCGCAGCCCAGGCATAGCGATGCCAGTGCTCATAGGCAATTTCGCGCTCGCACTCAGGCGTGAAGCGCTCGCCCGTGAACTCCAGCGCGGTGGTTGGTTTCAATTCGATAGCCCCGATGCGCCAAGACCTCTGAAGTGTACCAAGGCGGTGGTGCGATGGTCAGGCCGGTGCCGGGCTCAGGCGCTGGTAGTAGTCCACGATCTGCTGGCGACGCTCGGCGAAGGGATCAGCTTCGATAAAGGCCATCACCCGCTCGAGATAGTCGGGATGGCGGGCCAGCAGGGTCTCCATGGCCTGGCCACCCGGTTTGAGCCCCAGCGGGCCAAAGCTGGCACCGCCTTCGTGGGCGACGAAGGCGTGATCGCACAGGACATGGCGCCAGCCGGCTTGGGTTGCGCGACAACACCAGTCGTTTTCCTCGCCGTAACCGCGGCCGAAGGCGACCTCGTCAAACCCGCCAACCTCGTCGATGGCCGCGCGGCGCAGGTACATGCAAAAGCCCACCGCCGTCGGCAGCTCCGGGTACTGCGCCGGCCCCGACTCGCGCGCCGCCCGGGGCCAGCGGTCAGGCGCTTGGGGCCAGGGGTTGGGCTGGCAGAATGTCGGGATGGAGGCAATTTCGCCGTGGTTGGTCAGGGGCGTAATCGAGGCGATCCGCTCATCGCTGGCCGCACATTCCAGCAGGGCCGACAGCCAGCCCGACGTCACCTGCGTATCGGAATTGAGCAGAATCACGTCCTCGCGCCCGGCCAGGGCGAGGCCTAAATTGGCGGTGCCG
>SKIE01000208.1 GCA_007116585.1 Wenzhouxiangella sp.
CGATGCTCCAGAGCAGGTTGCCCAGGCGGTAGTCCGGTCCGTCGCCGACGATGACGCGGGTGAACAGGTCGCCGAAGACGACGGTGATGATGAGCAGGGTGTAGGCCTGGTTGGCGAAGTCAAACATCGCCCAGCCGAAGATCTCGCGCGCCGGTGCCCGTTTGCGGCTGACCATCAGATTGCGCTCTGCTGCTTGATCAATGGTTTGCGGCTGGTCATTGAGTCGGAGTCTGGGGGTGCTTCTGTAATGATAAGGGAGGTAGGAGGCAGATCAGGTGGTGGAGGCGGATCGGGTGGTGGTGGACGCCCCGCTGCCTGCTACGGCTATCGACGCTGGTGGGTCGGATGGGCTGCGGGGCGTCCACCACCACCCGATCTGACAGGGAGGAGGGTTTCTGAGTAGATACCTGAGAGGCTCCAGAAACTCAGAGCCCGAAAGGACCTTCCGCCACCCCCCCCAAGCACTGAGCGCGGGATCCTCTCCCGAACCGAAGGGCGCGGAAGCCTGCACAACTTATCCGCTCTTTCCGCATGCAAAACCGACCAGCAACGGCTTAGGCTCATGACTTGGCGCCAGCGAAATGCGTGAGCCAGCCAAAGCGCCACCAACCCTGCCGCTCCACCGACGGCGTTCGCCCGTAGCGCCGGGAGAGGATCCCGCGCTCGGTGCCGCCTCCACCCTCCAACGCGCTACAATCCCACGCTGCCTTGATTCAGCCGCCGCCATGACTTTCCGCGTCCCCAACACCCTGGCCCTTCTGTTTTTCCTGATGGTGGCCGCGCTGGTGGCGACCTGGATCGTGCCCCAGGGCTCATTCCAGTCCGAGATCAACGAGCAGGGCCGGGCCATGGTTGTGCCGGGTTCGTTTGAAGTGGCCGAAGAGCGGGAACTGATGAGCCCACTGGCGCTGTTTACAGCGATCCCGCGCGCTTTTGCCGCGGCCGGGGACATCATCTTCTTTTTGTTCATCATCGGCGGCGTGCTGGCCATTATCCGCGCAACGGGCACCATTGACGCCTTGCTCGGTCGGCTGCTGGAGCGCTTTGGAAACCGGCCGGCATGGCTGATTGCCGCCGTGATCTTCGTTTTTGCGCTGGCCTCAAGCACGGTGGGATCGTCGGGCGAGTACATCCCCTTCGTGCTTATCCTGGTCGCCTTGTGCCGGGCCATGCGCATGGACCCCATGACTGCGGTCGCGATGATCATCTGCGGATATGGTGTCGGCTACGGTGTGGCCGCGTTCAACCCCTACACGGTGGTGGTCGCCCAGGGCGTGGCCGACTTGCCAACCTATTCGGGCTGGCCGGTTCGTCTGGCCCTGTTGCTGCCGTTCGGGTTGATTGCGATTCATCATGTGTGGTCGTATGCCGAACGGGTGCGCCGGGACCCGGCCGCCAGTGTTGTCTACGACGCCGATCTGGTCGAGCCGGCCCAGCCGCCTACTGACTATCCGCCCATGCACGCCGGCCATATCGCGATCGTGATCGGGTTCTTTCTCGCCCTGGGGACGGCGGTCTGGGGTATTGCAACGCAGGGCTGGTATTTGAACGAACTCGGCGCGGCGTTTCTGATCCTGGGTCTGGTCGCGGCAGCGATCGGCCGTCTTGCGCCCAGCGTGACGGCGGAAAAGTTCATTCAGGGTGCCAGGGAGTTGACCGAAACCGCGCTGCTGGTCGGCGTGGCCCGGGGTATTGCCTTGATCATGGAGGATGGCCAGATCCTGCACACCATCGTGCACTACCTGTCCTTGCCGCTATCCCTGGTTGGGGCTGAGTTGTCTGCCGTGGGCATGCTGGGCATTCAGGCGGTGCTCAATTTCTTCATTCCGTCGGGTTCCGGGCAGGCTTTCGTCACCATGCCGCTGATGGCGCCGTTGGGTGATCTGGTTGGCGTATCGCGCCAGGTTGCCGTTCTGGCCTATCAGCTTGGCGATGGATTTACCAACATGATCATCCCGACCAACGCCATTCTGATGGGCATCCTGGGCATGGCCGGGATTTCCTACGCCAAGTGGCTGAAGTTCGCCTGGCCGCTGATGCTCAAACTGTTTGCGGCAGCGGCGCTGGTCCTGGTTGGCGCCGTCTGGCTGGGGTTTGAGTGAGTATGGCGAATAAAGAGGGTGATGCAGACATGGATCGTCGAACGGTTCTGATCACAGGCGGTGGTGCCGGCCTGGGTGAGGCCATGGCGCGGCGTTTTGCCGCCGCGGGCTGGACGCCGATTGTTGCCGACCTGAATGCCGACAGAGCCCAGACAGTTGCGGCAGATATTGGCGGCGATGCGCTGACGCTGACCATGGACGTGACCCGGGAGGCTGACTGGGCCCGCGTGGCCGACGAGATTGAGCAGCGCTTCGGGCGGCTGGACGTGCTGATCAACAACGCCGGCGTGGCCGTGGGCGGGACGCTGGAGGAGACCTCGGTCGAAGACTGGCGCTGGGTGCTGGAAATTGACCTGATGGGGGTGGTGCTGGGGTGCAAGACCTTTGCGCCCGCCATGCGCGGGCACGGCAGCGGCCACATCATCAACGTGGCCTCATTTGCCGGCTTCGCCGCCGCCCCGGGCATCAACGCCTACGGCACGGCCAAGGCCGGTGTGATTGCCATGTCGGAGATGCTCCGGGCCGAGTTGGCCGACAGCGGCGTGGAGGTGTCGGTGCTGTGCCCGGCCTTCGTCCGA
>SKIE01000113.1 GCA_007116585.1 Wenzhouxiangella sp.
GCGGCGCTGGCGTTGATGACCGGCGTCACCCCGCCGGACTGGGCGTAGAGAATGTTTTTCTTGCGCATGATTTTCGAATCCCTGTCGCGGTCACATCAAGCCTCTCAGTCTACGCCAGCACCGCCGAGACATTTGACACCCTCGCGTCACGCGGGTAATTTTGATCTCTTGACGACTGACAAAAGAATCGGAAACAAACACCATGCGTATTGTTCTTCTAGGACCGCCCGGTTCGGGCAAAGGCACCCAGGCCGGGCGCCTGAAAGATCGGCTCGGTGTTCCCCATATCTCGACCGGTGATCTGCTGCGCGCCGCGGTCAAGGCCGGATCACCGCTGGGCCTCAAGGCCAAGGCGGCGATGGATGCCGGCGAACTGGTCTCCGACGAACTGATGCTGGACCTGATCGAAGAACGCCTTGGCCAGCCGGACATCGCCACCGGCTACCTGCTGGATGGCTACCCGCGCAACCTGGCCCAGGCCGAGGCGCTGGACAAAGTGCTCAGCCGCATCGGACAGCCGGTCGACAAGGCACTGGCGCTGACCGTGGACGAGGAACAGATCGTTCAGCGCCTGGCCAAGCGCGCGGCCGAAGAGGGGCGCGCGGACGATACCGAAGAAGTCGTCCGCAACCGCCTGGCCGTGTATCGCGAACAGACGGCGCCGGTGGCCGGTCATTACCGCGAGAAAGGCCTGCTGACCGAAGTGGATGGCATGGGTGAGATCGACGAGATCAGCCAGCGGCTGATGGACGCCCTGAACTGACCCGAATCCAGAACCGGAACACGCCGGCATGTTCGCGGCTTTCGAACAGGTCGTGCCCGAGCCGTTCGCACAGGATCCGCAGGTCGACACCGGCCAGCGGATCGGTGGCCTGCACTTCCAGAATGTCGTCTGGCCGCATGTTGTCCAGGCAGGCTCGCGCCTCCAGCGCGGGCGCAGGGCATTCCTTGCCGCGAACGTCCAGACAGTGACTGGCAGCCGGAAGCTGCGAACCCGGGACTGGATTCATGCGCTGCACCCCCGGCACTCGTCCTTTTTGCTGTAGCACTTGCTCATGACCGTACTGCTGCACCAGTTGATCAATATCGTTTTCTTGCGCCAGGGGCCGCAGGATCTGCCGCCGGGTCGCAGCGTGCTGCTGGCCACGCTGTGCTTCTACGTGCTGATCGCGGCTCTCAGCCTGAACATGGGCCATACGCCCGACTCGCCCACCGCCGTCCTGGTGCTCGCGGCCACCCTGCCCCTGCTGCTGGCCTGGATTGTCCTCAAGCTCAAAAACCGCGTCGGCCGCTGGGAACAGACGCTGAGCGCACTGTACGGTACGAGCGCCCTGCTGTCGATGATTACGCTGCCCCTGAACATTGATGCCAGCAGTGAGCCGGCAACGCCCGTGGTGCTGATCAGCCTGCTGGTGTTCCTGTGGTCTTTTGCCGTCGACGCCCATATCTGGCGCAACGCGCTTGACTTAAGCTTTGCCGCCGGGCTCGGGGTGGCCATGATATTGTTCATTTTCACCTTTGGCATCATCAGCAGCGTGGCGGGGCCGTTGTGAAGATACACATTCTGGGGATCTGTGGGACGTTCATGGGTGGCCTGGCTGCCCTGGCGCGAGCCGACGGGCACGAGGTCAGCGGCTCGGACCAGAGCGTCTACCCGCCCATGAGCACCCAACTGGAAGCGCTCGGCATCGAACTCAACGAAGGCTACGATCCGGCGGTGCTGGACCCGGCGCCCGATCTGGTCCTGGTCGGCAACGCGCTCAGCCGTGGCAACCCCTGCATTGAGTACATGCTCGACCAGCGCCTGCCGTTTGCCTCAGGCCCAGGCTGGCTGGGAGCCAACTATCTGGCCGGGCGGCGCGTACTGGCCGTGGCCGGCACCCACGGCAAAACAAGCACAGCCAGCATGCTGGCCTGGATCCTGGAGCACAACGATCGGGCCCCTGGCTTCTTGATCGGCGGCCTGCCCAACAACTTCGGCGTCTCGGCCCGCAGTGGCGAGGACCTGTTCGTGGTTGAGGCCGATGAGTACGACACCGCTTTTTTCGACAAGCGGGCCAAGTTTGTTCATTACCGACCGGAAGTGGCCATCCTCAACAACCTGGAGTTTGATCACGCCGACATCTACGACAACCTGAACGCCATCGAGCAGCAGGTCCATCACTTCGTCCGCACTATCGCCAGCAACGCCACCATCGTGGTCAACGGCGACGATGCGGCGCTTCGCGGCGTGCTCGAAAAAGGTTGCTGGAGTCGGGTCCAGCGCTTTTCGCTCAAAAACGAAGGCGAGTGGCAGGTCGAGATGACCGAGCCGGCTGGACGCAGGCTGGCCTTTCATCACCAGGGCAAACCAGTCGCCGACATGACCTGGACCATGACCGGGCGCCACAATGCCATGAATGCCCTGGCCGCGGTGGCAGCCGCGTTCGAGGTCGGTGTGGCACCCGCCGATGCGGCCGCGGCCCTGGCCGATTTCAGCGGCGTCAAGCGGCGTCTGGAGTTTTTGGGCGAAATCAACGGTGCTCGGGTGTATGACGATTTCGCCCATCACCCAACCGCGATCCGCCTGACCCTGGAAGGGCTGCGCCGCAGCGTCGGCGGGGCCCGCATTCTGGTCGCATTGGAACCGGCCAGCAACACCATGCGCGGCGGCCATCACATCGGCGAGCTGGCCC
>SKIE01000315.1 GCA_007116585.1 Wenzhouxiangella sp.
ACAATCGCGCGGAAGCGCGCCCGGGTGGCTTTGAGCGCGGCCTCGATCCGTGGCTGTCCTGCGCGCCGGTGGCGATTGACGAAGTCGACCAGGATCAGGCTGTCGTTGACCACCACCCCGGACAGGGCAATGATGCCGAACATGCTGAGCAGCGATAGCGGCATACCCAGCAGCCAGTGGCCGATGATCGCCCCGATCATGCCGAACGGAATCACCGACATGATCAACAAGGGCTGCAGGTAGGATTTCAGCGGAATGGCAATCAGTGAGTAGATCAGGAACAGCGCGAAGGCGGTGCCCCAAAGCAAGTCACGCTGCAACTCCTGCTGGCTGCGCGTTGCACCGCTGACCCGGTAGCGAACGTTGGGATAACCGGCCATGATTTCCGGCATGTAGGTATCGCGCAGTTCGCTGGTGATGCGGCCGGGTTCTGCAATGTCCTGATCAACCCGCGCCGTCACGCTGATGGAGCGCTCGCGGTCGAAGCGGCGAATGCTGGCCGGCGTCGATCCGATCGCCACTTCGGCCACCGCGCTGAACGGCACGGCATCACCACCGGGTGTGCGGATGCGCATGGTCTCCAGATAGCCTTCGGAAGTGCGTTCCTCGCGCGGATAGCGGACCATCACGCGCACATCATCCTGGCCGCGCTGTATGCGCTGGACCTCTTCGCCGAAAAATGCCTGTCGCACCTGGCTGGCCAGGTCTTGCTGACTCAGTCCGAGGGCTTCGGCTTCGGGCAGGATGTTGAGCTGCAGTTCGCGCGTGCCGCCTTCGAATGAGTTACGGATGTCATACGTGCCCTCGAAAGCGCGGACGCGTTCCTCAAGTTCAGCCGCGGCGGCCTGTAGCTGGTTCAGATCGCGCCCAACCAGCTGGAAGCTGATGTCCGGACCGTCCCCGCCCGGACCGCCGGATCCGCCGATCTGCAGCGTGCGCACGCCGGGGATGTCGCCCACTTCTTCGCGCCACACCCGCTCCAGTTCGCGGGTGCTCACACGGTTGTCTTCATCCCGGCTCAGCTCGACCAGAATACCGCCTGAAATATCAGATCGGGCCCAGGAGAAAGTGGTCCTTACCACCGGGGCATCGAAGCCGCGCTCGCGCTGGATCCTTGCATCAGCCGCGCCCAGTCGTTCAACCAGCAAATCCAGGTTGGCATGCGTGACCGAAGCGGGCGTGCCTTCATTCATTTCCAGTTCGGCCTGCATGAAATCGCTGGCGATATCGGGGAACCAGACCACGCGAACCAGCCCGCCGACAATCAGGCCTATTGAGAGGATCAACACCGAAATGAAGCCGGCCAGCGCCAGGTAGCGGTGGCGCAGGAAAACCTCCAGCGATGGCAGATAGACTTTGTCCACCACCTTGTACAGCACCTCGGAAAAGCCACGCTGGAAGCGGATGAAGCGGTTGCCGGTATCGGCCTCATACCGCTTGACCCGCATGTGCGCCAGATGCGCCGGCAGGATCAGCTTTGACTCAACCAGTGACATCAACAGGGCCAGCACCACCACCCAGCCAATCGCGGCGAAAAACTGGCCCTGAACGCCAGAGACCAGCAGGATGGGCATAAAAGCAGCGATGGTGGTCAACACCCCGAAAGTGGCGGGGACGGCGACCTTGTAGACGCCGTTGACCACGTTGTCGACGGAATGCCCCTTGTTGCGAATTTCGGTATAGGCCGATTCGCCCATCACGATGGCGTCGTCAACCACGATGCCGAGCACCACAAGGAACCCGAACAGGCTGATCATGTTGATGGTCACGCCGACCATTGGCAGCAGCCACAGCGTGCCCATGAAGGCGGTCAACAGCCCGATCATCACCCAGAACGCCAGCTTCAGGCGCAGAAACAGGGTCAGGATCAGGAACACCAGGAACGCACCCGCCGCCAGGTTCTTGCTCATCATTTCGATACGGCCGCGCAGCATGTAGGACAGATCGGCCCAGTAGTCCACGCTGATGCCCGCCGGCAGTTGACCCTGCATGTCGCCGATGTATTCGCGCACCTCGCGCGAGACCGCCAGCGCATCCTGCTCGCCGACGCTCAGGACGCGAACCGCGATGCCCGGCTCGCCGTTGTGGCGCGAATAGAATTCACGCTCGATGAACCCGTCGCGGATGTCGGCAATGTCGCGCACGCGCAGGCGGCTGCCGTCAGGGTTGGTTCGGATGACGATGTCTTCGAAATCGGCCGCGATGTAGGCCTGGCCTACGGTTCGAACCAGTACATCGCCACCGGTGGTCTGAATACGCCCGCCTGGCAGATCCAGCGACGAGCGGCGGATGGCCTGGGCGACTTCGCCCAAAGTCAGGTTGAAAGCGCGCAGCGTCTGCTCGCTGACCTCGATGGCGATTTCGTAGGGCCTGGCGCCGGCCAGTTCGGCCCGGGTGATCGAGGGCAGTGCGGTGATGTCATCGCGCACCTGACGCGCGGCTTCCTTGAGTGTGCGCTCGGGCACGTCACCAAACACCGAGACCCAGATCACCTGCTGGCTCCAGGTCTCGCGCCGGAAACGCGGTCGCTCGGTTTCGGCCGGGAACACGGCGATGGAATCCACCCTCGTCTGGATGGTGTCAAAGACTTCCAGCAGGTTGTAGCCGGCCTCGATTTCGACATTGACCGTGCCGGAGCCCTCGCGCGCGGTGGAGATGATTTC
>SKIE01000229.1 GCA_007116585.1 Wenzhouxiangella sp.
CCGCCCTAACCTCATCAATCTTTACCGCAATCGACCAGAGGCACCGCAATGCAGCAGCAACCAACCCAGGAACAGTTCCGCATGGACTCAGACCAGCTCGTGCGCGAAGAAACCTACACCGACCAACGGGTCGGCTCGATTCGCGTGCTGACGCCGGTCGACACCCACGGCGATGTCGATCCCGCGCGCCAGACCGCCTACATCGGCCAGACCCAGGTCATGACCCAGGCCGGCCCCCTGCCGCTGACCTTTGAGCTGCCCGGCGAGTCGCTGGCGGCCGCCATCGACGGCTTCCCGGCCGCGGCCGAAACAGCCATCGAAGAAGCGGTGGAGGAAATCAAGCGTCTGCAGCGCGAGCAGGCCTCTTCGATCATGGTGCCGGGTCAGGGCGGCGCGGGCCTGGGCGACCTCAAGGGCGGCGGCAACAGCGGCGGCATGCCCGGCGGTGGCGGCGGCATCAAGCTGCGCTAACTCCTGAGCCCGACTCCCCGCGTCAGCAAGCGCAGACAGTACCAGAACAGAACTGCGCCGAAGCCGAGAATCATGGCATACGCCACCCACAGCGGCACATCGGTGACGCCGAGCAGTCCGAATCTGAAAGCGTTGACCATGTAGACGATGGGATTGGCCAGGGCAATCTGCTGGGCAATGCCCGGCAGCAGACTGACCGAAAAGAACACGCCGCCCAGGTAGGTCATGGGCTGCAGCACGAACGTCGGGATGATCGAGATGTCGTCGAACTTCTGCGCGTAGATCGCGTTGATGAAGCCGCCCAGGGCAAAGACAATCGCGGTCAGCAGCAGGATGGTGACCGTGACAAAGAAATTGTGCATGTGGAAGCCGGAAAAGAACCCGGCCACGATCCAGACCAGCAATCCAACCATCAGCGACCGGAACACGGCACCCGAGACGTAGCCGGCCAGGATGATCCACGGCGGCAGGGGCGAGACCAGCAGTTCTTCCACGTGCTTGCCGAACTTGGCGCCGAAAAACGAACTGGTCACGTTGCCGTAGGAGTTGGTGATCACGGTCAGCATGATCAGGCCCGGAACGATGAAGTCCATGTAAGGCATGCCGCCCATTTCGCCGACCCGGCGGCCGATGATGGCGCCGAAGATCACGAAGTACAGGCTCATGGTGATCACCGGCGGCAGCAGGGTCTGGGCCCAGATGCGAAGAATCCGGGTGACCTCCTTGATCAGGATGGTCTGGTAGCCGATCCAATAGGAGCGGGCCGAGACTTTTTCGGTCATGCCGCCCCCTCCGCGGCCGAGGCGGCCTGCTCAGTCGTCTGCCCGGCATGGACCAGGCGCACGAACAACTCCTCGAGCCGGTTGACCTTGTTGCGCATGGACTTGACTTCCATTCCCTCGGCTTCGAGCGCCTTGAACAGACGGTTGAGACTGCGCGATTTCGGAATGCTGGCCTCGAGCGTGGTCGGATCACGCAGCACGATGTCCATGCCGTCGACCTGCGGCGGCCGCTCGACCGGATCGCGCAAATCCAGCACGAAGGTCTCGACGTCGAGCTTGCCGAGCAGCGTCTTGACCGTGGTGTTTTCGACAATCTCACCGTGGTCGATGATGGCGATATTGCGGCACAGGCTTTCGGCTTCTTCCAGATAATGCGTGGTCAGGATGACCGTCGTGCCAGCCTCGTTGATCTCGCGGATAAAGCGCCACATCGAGCGACGGATTTCGATGTCGACGCCGGCGGTGGGTTCATCCAGGATCAGCAGGCGCGGTTCATGAACCATGGCCCGGGCAATCATCAACCGCCGCTTCATGCCGCCGGATAGCTGGCGCGACGGACCGAACGCCTTGTCCCACAGCGCCAGCTGCTTGAGATAACGCTCAGCCCGCTCCTTGGCCACGGCGCGTCGAACCCCGTAGTAGCCGCCTTGATTGACCACGATGTCGAACGGCTTTTCAAACTGGTTGAAGTTGACTTCCTGCGGTACCAGGCCAATTTCGGCCATGGCCCGCGAGCGATCAGTCTGCACGCTGATACCAAACACGCGCGTCTCCCCCGCCGTGGCGTTGACCAGCGACGACACGATACCGATCAAGGTAGACTTGCCGGCACCGTTGGGGCCGAGCAGGGCGAAAAAATCCCCCTCGTTGACGGTCAGGTCAATGCCCTTGAGGGCTTCGACGCCGTTTTTGTAGGTTTTTTTGAGCTGGTGGACTTCCAGGGCGTTCATGACCAATGGCACTTTTTCAAAACGAGATAATCCAGTAGGGTAATTCCCCAGTGTATCGACACCGGCAACAGGCCATCGAAAATTCGTGCGCATTCGGCACTTGAAAGCTCTGCTCTCAACGAGTTTGCTGCTGCCTGTACTGGCTGGGGCGGGCGAGCGCTATGACGATCTCAGCGCCTGCGAACTGTCCGCCGCCGGCGGCCGCATCACGGCCAGCGCGCGCTGCGGGGAGTTTGATGTCCCGGAAAATCCCAATGATCCGGAAGGCCGCCAGCTGACGCTGGCTTACGCGGTACTTCCGGCCCGGGGGCCTCGGACCGAGCCCGATCCGGTGCTCTTTCTGGCCGGCGGGCCTGGCCAGTCGGCCCGCGAAACTCTGCCGATCATGCGCCATGCGCTGCGCGACATCAACCGGCAGCGCGACCTGATTTTTCTCGACCAGCGCGGCACCGGCGG
>SKIE01000141.1 GCA_007116585.1 Wenzhouxiangella sp.
ACTGGGACCACCAGATTCTCAAGCCCTGGGAGGTCGAGTTCGACAGCGAGCAGTTTGCCGGGGATCTGCTCGGCCGCTATACGGCAGAACAGCGCCAGGCCTGGAAGGCCGAAGACGACCCGCGGGAGTGGGTGGTCGAGGCGCGCCGCTATCTTTTTGCCGGCCTGTATCCATTCCGGCGCAGTGATATCGCTGCCGAGGCCGGCGCGGCCATGCCGGTGCTTGACGAAACCTATCAATTGGTCTGGCGGCCGGTGGCTGACCGCCAGCTCGCGCGCGCCGGCGCGCGCCTGGGCCAGGCGCTCAACGTGATTTTTGAGCAGGGCGAATCGCCGTTCGAATCGTCACCCGTGGCCATGCCAGAAGCGCCCTGACACCGCCCGGTTAACCGTGCTGGGGCGTGATCAGCACCTTGCCGTTGCGTTCCCCGCGCGCGGCGGCGGCCACAGCCTGAGTGACATCACGGATATCGAAGGTTTCGGCCACGGGTGCCCGCAACGAGCCGCTCGTGATGCGCCGTGTGAGGTCTCCGTATAGCGACGCGCGCTGCGCACCGCTGGCCTGTTCGTACCACTTGGCCAGCCAGAATCCGGTCAGCTTCAAGCCGCGGAAAATCAGATGGGTGGGTGAGACCTGGCAGGGCTGCCCGCTCATGACGCCGTAATTGACGATCGTGGCGCCGTCGCTCAGGCTGGTCGCCAGCCGCTCGGTGGCCGCGCCGCCGACCGCATCGATGCCGAGGCGGATCGGTTCACCGCCTGTTGCTTCCTGAGTTCTTTGAGCGAGATCATCGCCGTCAACCAGCACGATCTCTGCACCCGCACTTTTAACGGCAGCCACTGCGCCTTCGCGTCGAACCACGTTGACCGTTCTGATGCCGCGCTCGGCGGCCAGCGCCAACAAGTAGGTGCCAACGGCTGAGTTGGCCGCATTCTGGATCACCCAGTCACCGGGCTGCAGATCGACGATTTCCGACAACAGCAGTGAGGCGGTGGGCGGATTGATGGCCAGCATGGCCAGCTGCTGCGGGTCGGCGCCCTCGGGCAGAGGCACGAGGTCGGCGGCTTGTGTCACCAGATGGCTGGCCCAGGTGCCGCAGCCCAGCGGCAGCATGACGGTTTGCCCGACTCTTAACTGGTCGACACCCTGGCCCAGGGCGGCGATTCGGCCGACGCCCTCGTTCCCGGCCGTGGCCGGCAGATCGGGCAAGATGCCGTACATGCCGGTCAGAGTCAGCAGATCCGACGGGTTGATCGGGCTGGCCAGCACTTCAATCAGCACCTCGCCGTGACCCGGGTTGGCGATGTCGACCTCGACGGCCTGAATGACGTCCTGTGGTTTCGGGCTGCGCTGCTCGTATCGGGCCTGGATGGACTTCATGGCATAACTCCTGGTTGACATTGCTTCAAATCGACAGGGCAAGGATACGCCACAGCGAGCGCAGGATCGGGACCGCGCAATAATTGATCGGTATCAAATGCTTCTATTTCTCAGCGCGGATAATGGACGCATCAATATTCAGCTTGACGCGACAGGAGACGAGAAGTAATGCATCTGACCCAATATTCCGGCTATGGCCTGCGCGTGCTGATCTATACAGGTTTGCAGGAAGATCGTCTCTCCACCATCGCTGAAATCGCCGAAGCCTACGACATCTCGAAAAACCACCTGATGAAGGTAGTGCAGCAGTTGGCGTCCGAAGGCTTTGTTTTTACCAAGCGCGGCAAGAACGGTGGCATTCGGCTGGCATCTTCGCCGGAAAAAGTCTGTGTCGGGCAAGTGGTGCGCAAACTGGAGCCTAATTTTGGCGTGGCCGACTGCTTTCACCGCGACCGCGACTGTAAGCTGTTTCCGGCCTGCCGGCTGCGCGCCAAACTGGTTGAGGCCAGCGAGGCCTTCCTCGGCGTGCTCGACGAGGTGACCCTGGCCGATCTTATGGCCGACCCCTCCCATCAGGCGACGTTGCGCCACCTGCTTGGGCAGAATGATAGCGGGTCGGTCAAGGCGCCTGAACGGGCCGCGCGCATTCCCTGTGCGGTTCACTAGCCGGTCAGTGCCTTGAAGCTGACGCAGTACTCTGACTACGGGATTCGGGTACTGACCTACCTGGGTCTGGAGCCTCGGGCCCAGGCCACTGTCGGGGAAATCGCCGACGCTTTCGATATTTCGCGCAATCACCTGATGAAGGTCGTGCAGCAGCTGGCCGGCCAGGGCTTTGTCGAGTCAAGGCGCGGCAAGCAGGGCGGGCTGAGACTGGCGCGAGCGCCAGGCGATATTTCGATTGGTGCAGTCATTCGAGTGCTGGAGAACGACTTCGACCTGGTTGAATGCATGCGCGACCACCGCGATTGCCGAATCGCCCCGGTGTGTCGTTTCAGCGAACTGGTGGCCGAAGCCAATCAGGCTTTTCTCGCGGTGCTTGACAATTACACGCTGGACGACCTGCTGTGCAACGCCAATCGGCGTCGGCAGCTGTTTTCGTTGCTCAATTCGGACGCCGAATCGGCCTACGGTACGGGGACGGGCTGAGGCGAACTCCCGCCGCATATCCCACGAAAACAACAAAAAAGAGGCGGCCTTCACCAGCCCGACCCCAGCACCTGCGCCTGCCGCTGCCGCTGCTCCCTTCCGGGCCTGACGGGGTTCACGGCAAGAAC
>SKIE01000164.1 GCA_007116585.1 Wenzhouxiangella sp.
CGTCAGCTCGCCGCGGCCAACAGCTGGACCCTGTCGATCCGCCGGCGCGAGGGCGGCGGCACAGAAGCGCAATTGAGTTGCAAAACAAAAAACGCGTAAGGCCTCAGGAGGGCTGGGATGACCCGGGCCTTTTGAACGACGGCAAACCAGCAGCCGGGAGAAGTCGATGAGAGGCAGCCGTCTCTGTGGCGCAACCCTGCTTTCCCGTCAGTTCTCTCCGGAGCGTGATTTCTGCCAACATCAGAGTTCCTCAATCCGGGAAGCCAAAACCAAGCCCGATTTTTCGTAGCCCCATCATGTCCGGCGCCTCTTGGCGCAGACACTTTGCAGTACCTGCCGACAACGGCGACCCGTCGCTTCGACAAAGCGGTGCAGCACGTTTTCATGACCGTGCGCGTCGCTGAATTCCGCGGCAACGATTTTGGCCAGACCCGGCAGCGACTCGGCCAGATCAGCCAGTCGCGCCAGCGTCAGCCGATGAGGGATCTGCAACTCATCGGCGAATCGGCGCCAACAATCCCGCGTAATGCGCTCCGGCGTGTATGCGCCGCCGACGGCAAACGCCATGTCGCGTGACCAGGTGCCGGGGCTCAGGTGATTGAGAAAGTCGATGGCGAACAGGTCGTAGAACGGGGCGAGTTCCGGCAGCGAATCGTTGTTCGGGTAGCAGATCGCCAGGTTCCTGGCATGGCCGTCCCAGTTGCCGAGCAGGCAGTTGAACATCTGCCAGTCGCGCAGACGATTGATGGCCGGTACCGGTCGGCCCAGATTGTCTCGAAGCAGACCGGCGCGCCGGCGCAATCCCCGCCGATGGCCAACAGTAAGCCGAAAGCGTCTGCGGCCGAAATCCCGTATCGGCGCGCAACGCTCTGGCGCACCGCTCCCTCCGGCAGCAGTCCCTCGAAATATCCGGTGGCTTCCTGCGGCGCATCACCACGCGCCAGCGGCAGGCTCAACGACAACGCGAAACCGTCATCGGCAAGCCACTGCGCGTCGTAGGCAAAGCGCAATGTTCCCGCCGGGCCCTCATGCAGCCGACCGACCCGCCGACGAGCGGACCAGACGCTGCCGCGACGTGGATTCACCGCTCCTTGTCTCGGTCGATCAACTCTTCCGAATCTTCCAGCGCCGCCCTGAACCGCCAAAGCTCGGCGCGCGGCACCATCATGACCTCCAGCCCCAGCGCCTGCGCTGCCCGCAACGCGCCGCCCAGCGAAGCATTTGACTTGCCACGCTCGAATTCCGACAAAAAGCGAGTGGTCAGACCGGTGGCTGAATACACCGCTTCAAGCGTCAACCCCTGCTGCTTGCGAACCTGGCGGATCACACGGCCGAACTCGGCCGGCGATCGCACAGGATTGGAAGGCGCTTCAATATTTTTTTCCTTATTCGTAACTCCACCGGCCATAGGTCATAAAGCACCCAATTATTTACTTATTCGTAAATAAGCTTCTGCGCGGGACCAAGTCAAGGTCGATTGTTCCTGCTCGTAAATTCGCCCCTACCCGAAACGTCTGGCCGAGTTGGAAGGCCTTTGATCGCACGGCTCTCGCAGAACACCACGCCCAGCGCACAGAGATCGGGTTCTACCCGTTATTCCGGGCACTGTCAGCGACGCCCTGAAAAGTCCGCTTTTCAGTGAGTTGAGATGCCTTCCGGACCCACGACACTCGGTCTTGCACGTTTCGCGGACATGGTGATCTAGTTGCCCCTAGTGGTCCGTCAACCCAATGCGGGCGTCCCTATCGTGGGCGTCGAGGCATCAAGTAAACGAAACTGGCCGACTAAGACGATCCATTGCGTATTGCGACATCCTGTCTCAGCTCGACAGGCTGTTCCTCGAGCAAGGACATCTGCAAAACCGATTATTTGCCGCAGGACACAGACTTTGATCGACGGGATCGCTCAGGTGCGCTGGCCGGATTGATTCATGATCTGCACCTTCCCTCGCTGGAAGAATGCAACCCGATTGCGTCCAGCCTCTTTGGCGGCATAGAGCGCCTTGTCTGCCGCAATTAGCAGGTCCTCAGCCGAGCGCATGCCCTCGTCGCGCACGGCGATGCCGATACTGACCGTGATTTGAACCCGGTCGCCGCCGGCATCAATATGGGCTGCCAGCAACTGGCGACGCAATCGCTCACCGGCTACCACCGCTTCACGCAAATCCAGGCGACTGCTGATCAAGAGAAACTCTTCCCCGCCGATCCGCGCGATGATCTCTTCGCCCCGGACGCTGTCGTTGATGACAGCGGCGACCGAGCGCAGGGTCTGGTCGCCCACCGCATGCCCGTAGTGGTCATTGATCTTCTTGAAATGATCCAGGTCCAGAACCATGGCGGCACAGGAAGTCTGCGCACGCATGCCGGCACTCCATGCCCGGCCCAGTCCATCCATGGCCGCGCGGCGGTTGGGTAGCCCGGTCAACTGGTCGGTCAAGGCCAGCACCTGCTGCTGGCGGTGCGACAGCGCCAGCTCCTTGGCAATACGCCGTAGTTCCTTGCGATCATCGCGCCAGCGCTCGAAGCGCTCGAGCATGCGTCTGGCCGGCTGCAGCCTGGGTGCCAGTTTCGCCGCCACAATACCCAGGGGAATCACATCATCACTGCCCACCTCGAAGGCCTTGGTTTCCTGCTCGGGGTCGTGATCAATCAGCAGCCAGAACACATAACTGGTATCGGCCGCTTCGGTGTTGCGAATCATATCGATGAAATGGGCATGCTCTTCGATCACCAGGAACAGGTTGGCACGCCGTTCCAGGGCGAGTTGCATCGCACCGGAAGGCTTGGGGCAGAATTGAACCGGCACACCCAGTTCGCCGAGCGTTTCGGCGGCCTTGCCGGCAATACTCGGGTCGGCCAGGATAGCCGCCGACAGCGAGCGAGCGCCGTAGTCCATATCCTGCGCTTCTCCGTGATCAATGCCGGGCGAGTCAAATGGTAAATCCTCGAAAACAGGAGTCTCGGAGGAGGGGAGCTCAAGCAGATCCAGCCATTCCGCCCACTCCTTCAGCGCGAGATCATAGATGGACTTGATCCGGCCTTCGGGTAGCCCCAGGCTGGCGCAGATGGCATCGACCACTGCCGACTCTTCGGCACTCTTGCCCTCACCCGACACGGCCAGTTCGGCCAGCCGATAGGCCAGATTCAACAATACCGCGATTTTCTGCGGGCGGGAGTCGCGATCAAAGCCCGACTGCTCAGGCTCCTCGTGATGGCGCGCCGGTTCGGCCAGGGCACGCGGCACGACAAAGTCCAGCATCATGGCTTCGGACAGTTCATTGTGATCCAGGCCAAACCGATCCTGTTCGCGCCGGCACAGGTCTTTTGTGCCTTCATCCAGAATTTCGGCATAGGCTTCGGGATACACGGACGCCAGACCGAGTACGCCGATACGGGCTAACAGACCACAGGCGAACAGATCGGCCGGTGGCGCCAACCGGGTGGCATCCCCCAGGCTGCGCGCAATAACGGCCAGCAGCAGACAGGTTGACCAGTACTCCTGGTAATCGAAATTCTCACAACGATCCGAATATTCGCGGCCGATCAGGGAGAAGGCGACGGCCATCTGGCCAACGGTTTGCATGCCAACGCGGACGATGGCCTCCGGAATGGCCGCCACCGGGCGACAGCCGGTCGCAGCCGAATTGGCCAGTTTCAGAACCCGCCCGGTCAGGGCCGGATCGGTCTGGACCAACCGGGCCAATTCCTCCGTGGTCGTGTTGTCGTCTTCCCAGGCCCTCATGATGGCCATGGCAATCCCGTCAGGCGTCGGCAATTGCTCCGCCGCGGAAGCCAGCAGGCCTTGTGCACTGGACTGAGCTGGTTCCGGGACGGCGGAATGTGCGTCCTGGGTCATGTCGGGCATTCGTTATGAGCGTCTTTCTTTGTTCGTACGGGCCCGGGTTTTCAAGCCTTTGAGGCCTGGTAGATGCTTTCGATTGAGGCATCCAGCGTCGCGTCAAATTCCTCGTCGCTTTGCTGGGCCGACAGGCCTTCGGTCAGCGCGCGCGAGAAGCTGGCCACCATGCCCTGCTGACGTGCCAGCCGCTCGTTGGCTTCGTCACGCGCGTAGCCGCCTGACAGGGCCACCACCTTAAGTACCCGCGGGTGCGCAATGCAGTCGGCGTAAAGATTGTCTTTTTCAGGCAAGGTGAGTTTGAGCATGACCAGTTCGTTGTCGGGAAGTGCGTCAAGATGGCGCATGATCGCCGCCTTGAGAAGATCCTCAGCCTGAGCTTTTTCGGGGCAGTGAATATCAACCTCCGGCTCAAGAATCGGCACCAGACCCGCCGCAACAATCTGGCGTCCGATTTCGAACTGCTGTTTGACAACAGCCTCGATACCGGACGCATTGGCTTGCTTGATGACCGAGCGCATCTTGGTGCCGAAAATCCCCTTTTCCGATTTGGCCCTGGCCAGCAGGGCATCCAGGCCGGGCATGGGCTTCATCAGCTGCACGCCGTCGGCCTCGTCAGCCAGGCCCTTGTCGACTTTCAGAATGGGCACGACATTCTTGGCCGCCCAGAGATATTCCGCGGTCGGACGGCCCTCGATTTCCCGATCCATGGTGTTCTCAAACAGGATGGCTGCGAGGATGCGCTCGCCGTTGAACGAGCGGCTGGTGATGATCCGGCTGCGCATGGCGTGGATGAGGCCCATCATCTCCTCATCGTTGCTGTAGGCGCTTTCCTCTACCCCATACAGCCGCAGAGCCTTGGGCGTGCTACCGCCACTCTGATCCAGCGCAGCAATGAAACCGTCCTCGTTCTCGAATTTCGCTTTTTGCTGTTCGTAATTGTTCATGCTCAAGCCTCGCCGTCGACAGTGGTTATGAGCCTCTATTGTCCATAATTTCGGCTTCGGTGATGAAATAGATCCGGAGGCAGCAAACTGGCGGATTCTCAAGTTTTGAGAATTCCAGCGGCGAACATGGGCGCATGCGTGTTTTCGATGCCCCAACGGTACTTGACGACTGGTTCGCCCGCACCGTCGGCGAGCCGACCGCGGTTCAGCTTGCGGCCTGGCCGGTATTGCGGACCGGGTCCAACGCGCTGGTGTTGGCCCCGACCGGCCAGGGCAAGAGCCTGGCAGCATGGCGGCCGCTGATCGAGCGCCTGGCAATTACGCCGGCGCGGGGTCCGGGTGTTCGCGCACTGCACATCGCGCCGCTCAAGGCCCTGGCCCGTGACATGACGCTCAACCTCGAGCCATTGCTGCAGGCGGTCGGGCCGGCTTGGCGGTCCGGGCCGGCCATCGCCCTGCGCTGTGGCGATACGCCACGCGCCGAACGCGACCGGCAGCGACGCCATCCACCGACGGTTCTCTCGACTACACCGGAGTCGCTGTTTGTGCTGCTGGGCAGTCGCGGCGGACGCTCGTTGCTGGGCACCGTCGAGGCCGTTGTGGTCGACGAGATTCACGCCCTGGCGGGCAGCAAACGCGGCGCGCATCTGGCGCTGTCGCTGGCCCGCCTCGACCGGCTGACCGGCAAACCCGTCCAGCGCGTCGGCCTTTCGGCAACGGCGCATCCGGCCGCCACCCTGGCAGCGTTTCTCTCCGGGGCCGCGGAGTGTCCCATCGTGGCACTCGGCTTACCCAGTGCGATCGAGCTCGACGTTGAACTGCCTGGAATGGCGCTGGAGGCTTATCCCAATCGCGTTCACTGGCAGCAGATTCATGAGCGCATCACCGAGCTGGCGCGGGCCAATCGTTCGCTGCTGGTGTTCTGCCAGACCCGGGCCCAGGTCGAACGCACCGCCGCAACACTCGACGAAATGCTCGAAGCGGCGGGCCTGCCCGCCGAGGTGGGCGCCCACCACGGCAGCCTCGACACGGCTCATCGCGAAGGCATCGAGGCGCGTTTCAAAGCCGGCCAACTGCGCGTGCTGGTTTCTAGCGCATCGCTGGAATTGGGCCTGGATCTGGGCCACGTCGAGCGCATCTGCCAGATTGGCGTACCCGGCTCGGTCAACCTGGTTCGTCAGCGCGCCGGCCGCAGCGGACACCGACCTGGCCAGCGACCGCGAATGCACCTGTTTCCGCTGACCGTCAACCAGTTGCTTGAAACCCGGGCGCTGCATGAACTCATCGCGACCCACAAAATCGAGGCGGTCGATCCCATGGAAGCACCGCTGGATGTGCTGGCCCAGCATCTCGTTGCCCTGGTCGCTGAGGGCCTGGGGCAACCCGAAGCACTGCTGGCGCTGGCGCGTCGCGCCTGGCCGTTTCGGGATCTCTCGGCTGAAAAAATCCATACCCTGCTCGCCGCGCTCGCCGAGCGGCCCGGCATGATGCCGGCCGAGCAGCTCGACCCACTGGTAATCGACGACCAACGCGGCGGCTACCGCGCGCATCCGCAGGCCGGCCGCCTGGTACTAACCAACGCCGGCACAATCCCCGAATGGTTCGAGTACGACGTGATTCGCGTCGACACCGGCGACCTGGTTGGGCGATTGGACGAGGAAGTTGCCTTTGAATCCTCGCCAGGTCAGGTGGTGCAGTTGGGCAACCGGCCGTGGCGAATCCTTCGGGTACAGACCGGCCTGGTGCGCGTCGAGCCGGCCGACAACCAACCCGGCGAGCTGCCGTTCTGGTTTGGTGAAGGGCCCGGGCGCAGCTCAGAAATGGCCGCCGCCATGCTGCGCGTGATCTCAGGGCCCATGACCGGACAACTCGACCCCCAGGCGACCCGGCTGCTGACCGAAGCCCGGGCCTGCCTCGGCGCGCTGCCGGCGCCGAACCGGCTGGTGATTGAGCAGTTCCCCGACCCCGGCGGTGACCGCCACATCGTGCTGCATACCTTTGCCGGTGCGCGCATTAACCGCGCCTGGGGCCTGGCGCTGAGAAAACGCTTTTGTCGGCAGTTCAACTTCGAACTGCAGGCGGCCGCCACCGACGACGGCCTGCTGATCTCTTTGGGGGTGACCAGCCGCTTTGACCTGGCGGCGGTGGCCGGCTTTGTGAAATCAGACAACGTAAGCGACGTGCTCACCCAGGCCCTGCTCGACACACCACTGTTCGTCACTCGTTTTCGCTGGTGTGCCAACAACGCCCTGATGCTGCTCAAAAACGGCCTCGACGGCCGGCTGCCGGCCCAGCGCCAGCGCAGCCAGGCCGAAAACCTGATTGCCTGCGTCTTCCCCGACCAGCTCGCTTGTCTGGAAAACCTCAGCGGCGGGCGCGAAGTGCCGGATCACCCGCTGGTCGGCCAGGCCCTGTCGGACTGCCTGGATGACTACATGGACCTGGCCGGCCTGCAACGGCTGCTGGCGCGCATAGAGTCTGGCGAGCTCGCCGTTCACGCCGTGGAAACCGACTCGCCCTCACCGCTGGCCGAGGCGCTCATCCACGCCCCCCGCTACAGCTACCTGGACGAAGACGATGCCGAGGAGCGGCGGACGCGCAACTTCGAGCAACCCGCGAAGCGCCCGCGCAATACCGGGCGACCTAAAACCGCCCCACACCGTGCCCAACATACTGCCACGCTGGCGGCCAATGGCGCCTCACGGTTGGAAACAAGCGCAGCGAATCGCTCTGCAATCGCACCGGTGACCGCGGCCAACGTTGGACCGTTACGACGGTCGGCCGCTGCTCTGGAAAACTTGCTCGAGCAGGCCGGTTTTCTGACCCAGTCCGAAGGCGAATCCGGCCTGGGTTTGCCGCCGCCGGTGCCGGCGGGGGGCTGGACCCTGTGGTTTTCGAATTTGCTGCGCGCCGGCAGCGCCTTGAGTCTGACCGTGCCGGCGGCCGGACAACGCCTGTGGATCGCGACACGTCGGCTTGACTGGTTCCTGGCGCTCGACCGACGCTGCCAGCCAAGCCATTCCCCATGCGGCTTTCCCCGCGACGCAGCGCCGGAAGACCCCGCCATAGCCCGGCATTGGCTGATTGAGGCCCGCCAACGTATCGAGGGCGAACAAGCAGCGGGGACGGTCGCACAGCTATTCGCGCACGAAGCTTAGCGGCGCCAGACCACCGGTTCTTCCTGCATTTCCGAGAGCTGCTCACGCAGCTGACCGATGATGTGTTCCCAGTGGCGCTCGTCGGCAAACCATGGAAAGGCGAGTGGAAAAGCCGGATCATCCCAGCGCTGGGCCAGCCAGGCCTGATACTGGATCATGCGCAGCGCGCGCAGGGCTTCAACCAAGTGCAGTTCACGCGCGTCAAAATCACAGAAGGTGCTATAGCCCTCCAGCAGCCAGCCCCACTGGCGCTCGCGATCGGCATGCTCGCCGGAGATCAGCATCCAGAGATCCTGGACCGCCGGACCGGTGCGGCAGTCGTCCAGATCGACAAAGTGCGGGCCGTCGCGCCAAAGGATATTGCCGGGGTGGCAGTCGCCGTGCAGGCGGATGGGCCGATACTCACCGGCCCGCTGCAAGGCGGCTTCAATATGTCGCAGCAAATCGTCGGTGAGCGTTTGGAAAGCCGATTCCAGATGGTACGGAATCCACTGGTGTGCCAGCAGCCAGTCGCGCGGGCCGCGGCCCAGAGTCTCGACCGTAATTGCCGAGCGATGCTGGAATTCCCCTGCCCTGCCCACAGCGTGGAAACGGCCCAGCGCCTGCCCGATCCGCCGCAGCGTGTCCTCGTGCTCCGGCTCGGGCGCGTGCCCGCCCTGGCGCGCAAACAACGCATAGCGAAACCCGGCATGCGCGTGCAGCGTGCGTCCTACAAACGCCAGCGGGGCCACGACCGACAGCCCGGTGGCCGCCAGCTCGGCGGTGAAGGTGTGCTCTTCGAGAATGGCCTGATCAGACCAGCGATCCGGGCGATAAAACTTGGCAATGACCGGATCGCCCTCCTCCACCCCGATCTGCCAGACCCGGTTTTCGTAGCTGTTAAGCGGCAGCAGCCGGCCGTCGGTCAGCAGTCCCAAGTGCTCGGCGGCCTCAAGCACGCGCTCGGGCTTGAGGGTTTCAAACGGGCGCGCGGGCGCGGTGGCGTCTTGTGTGTCCATGCGGCCATTGTGCGCCAATGACCACCGGGACGCTGGGCGTCCCGGCGCTCTACCGCTTTGACCGGCTTTAGAACCGGTACCGCAAACCGATATCGAAGCTGCGCTCGGGCCCGGTATAAATGCCCTGGCGCAGGCCGGCGATGTAGCGCTCATCGGTCAGGTTCCTGATGTTGCCAAACACGCCCATTCGATCGTTGAAGTCATAGCTGGCGGTCACGTCAAACGTGTAGTAGCTCGGGATCAATCCGCCCAGATGATTCAGTGGGTCGATCTCCACGCGGTTCATGCCGTCGCCGAAGACTTCGTCGGTGTAGTTGAACAGCAGTGCGGTGCGCAGTGGACCGGTCTCGTAAATCAAGGTCAGGTTAGCGGTCCAGTCCGGCGAATAGGGAATGCGGTTTCCGTCCAGCGCCTCGCCTGGCCGGTCTTCCCCGAACTCCGCGGTCGGGATCCAGGTCACGTTGCCGTCAAGCCGGAAGCCCTCGCCGAAGGCCATCCCCATGGAGGCCTCAACGCCCTGAATCAGCGCGCTGCCCTCGTTGGGCGCACGAATACCGGAAATGCCCGGGTCGACCTGGTTGGAGAAGTCCATCCGGAAGGCGGTGATTTCGTAGCGGAACGTATCGCTGCCCCCGCGAATCCCAAGATCGATATTGGTCGATTTCTCGGCATCGGTAGGAACATCATCGGAACCGACCACGCTGCCGACCAGGGGTGGCGCGAACGCGATGTAGACGCTGCCGTAGACCTGCAGCGATGGGTTGACCTGATAGGTTGCTCCAAGGCCGGGCAGCCATTCGGTGTTGCTGAAGGCGTCGACCGGATCCACCGTTGCCATCAAGTCATTGCGTTTTTGCTCGTAGGTCTCGACTCGAAGTCCGGCGGTCACCGACAGCGCGCTGTTGATATCGAACCGGTTCTGGGCGAAAAACGCCAGACTTTCGGCCGAATCCTCGCGGTTGCGACGCAGCGCCGGTTGCCCCGGCTCCGAGCCCAGCGAGACGGGTGTGCGCGGAGCAGCGCGAGTTGCACGAGGCCGGGTGTCGAGCATCTCTTCTTCCAGGTAGCGCAGGCCAAACTGTGCTTCGTTGTCGATGTTGAACAACGAGTGGGACAGGGTCAGGCGGGAGTCGATGCCATAGCGCTC
>SKIE01000252.1 GCA_007116585.1 Wenzhouxiangella sp.
AGCTGGTCGGCGTCGATATCCAGCGTTTGCGGATAGGTGGTCACGCCGATACTGGCGGAAAGCTGCAGGGTCTTGCCGTCCAACTTTTCCGGGCCGTTGAGCGCTACGAGCAGGCGGTCCAGCGAGGCGGCGTAGGAGGTCGAGCCCTCCATGTCGCTCAAGACCACGGCGAACTCGTCACCACCCAGACGGGCGACCGTGTCGGTTTCGCGCACACATTCCTGCATCCGCCGGGCGAGGCGGACGAGGAGACGGTCACCGATATCGTGACCGTGAGTGTCATTGACCGCCTTGAACCCGTCCAGGTCAATGAAGGCCAGCGCCAGCGGGGTACCGCTGCGCCGCGCCCGCGCCATCGCCAGGGCCAGGCGGTCGGCCAGCAGCACTCGATTGGGCAGACCGGTGAGCGCGTCGTAGTGTGCAATGTGGTGCAGCTTGCGTTCGTTTTCCTTCTGCCGGGTGATGTCATCAAACAGGGTGACCGAGCCCTCCTGCTCACGCAACGGCACGCTGGTGACGGACACCTCGACCTTGCGCCCGTCCTGCCGCCTGAAGTGTTGTTCGGCAGCGTATCGTTCACCCCGGGCGGTGGCCGCGAGAATGGGACAGGGCAGCGCCTTATCGCGCTCCTCGCCGATATGGACATGAAACAACTCATGCGCCTTCTGCCCGATCATCTCCTGGCGATCAAACCCGAGCAGAGTGCATGCGCGCGGATTGACATCGGTGATCACACCGCGCGCGTCGAGCACATACATCCCCTGGCCCAGCGAACGGGTGATCAGGTCCAGACGCTCGCGCTCCGAAGCGTTCCGTGCAGTCACGCCAAGACCGTACTGAACGCCCAGCCCCAGCAGCAACACGGCCGCCATCGAGAGGCCCAGGTTGATCCTGAAGGCCCTGTCCATGCGGGCCAGTTCCGGCTCCTGGGCCTGCGACAGCAAAAGCCCGATGAGCTCGCCGGCCGGATCCATCATCGGCAGCAGGGTGACCACATAGTCCACGCCATCGTTATGCAGCCGCAACGCACGCGCTTCCCGCTGTTCCACCACCGTCTCGAGAGCGGGCGACTGACCGATGTTCTCCGCAACACTATCGTTGGTTTCGCTGCCCGGGGTGGTCGGCAGCACGAAGCGATCCGATCCCGGCCAGCGTTGAAAGTCCTCCGAGAGTCCATCGGACACCGCCGCCTCCCGGACTGCCCGGTCGAGCACAATTTGGTAGGTCCGGTCCGGTGCCAGCATGGTCAGGGCTTCAATCAGCACATCGAAGGGCAGACTGAAGTCCACGCTGCCCAGATGGGCGCCGGTCTCGTCCATGATCGGAAAAACGTTTCGATACGCGGCCACCAGACCAGCGACCTCGAAACTGTGGACGGGGACCAGCTCCTGATTGGCCACGCGAACGGAGGCACGCGCCGGGATCAGGCTGTCGCCGTAACGCTCAGGCTCATGCAACCGCAGCAGGCTGGTGCCGTCAGGCAGATGAAAGTGAACCAGCCTGACGCCGCGCGACGCCAGGCGCTGGAAAGCCGGCGACAATCGCTGCAGCAACGCCGTGCGAACGCGCGGACGCGCGGACGCATTCTGCGCCTGGCTGAGCAGGGCCAGGGTATCGGGCTCCCGGACCAGCTCCTCGTAGTAGGGCAAAACGCTGTTTTGCTGCTGAACCTCGATCGCCTGCCAGCTGACTTGCTGGGAGAATAACGCTTGGTCCAGCAGCACCTGAACGTTCGCTTCATGCTGGCGTTGCAGCAATAGCGCAAAGACGCCGGCAATAATCAGCAGGCCCAGCCAGACCAGTAAATAGAGCCCAATACGTCGCGGCGCCGGGGTCACGGCACCCGCTCCACTTTGCCCGACAACAACCCGATCAGGGCGAGTTTGATGCTTACGATCGGCCGCACGCCTTGTTCACCGGTTCCCCTACCAAGCCAGCCAGACTCGGCGCCGCGCCAGTTGCTCTTGCACTGGCCTCCAGCGCCGCCACGCAATCAGTATACGCCAGCCAACAAAAGCGTAAAAACCCCGAAGATTGGGGTCAGGCAATCAGTATCTTGAGGGTGTTGCTGCCGCCGGGCTGGCCCTGCGTGTCGCCCAGTGTCATCAGGACCCGATCCCCGGCCTGCACCAGCCCGGCATCGCGCACGGCCTTCAGGGCCCGGGCGATCAATGCCTCGCGCGCCTCGTCGCTCTGGTGCGGGAAGAACAGGGGCCGAACATGCTGGAACAGGCGCACCCGGCGCAGCGTCGCGCGGTTGGGGCTCAAGGCAATGATGGGGGCGGGCGAGCGCACCCGGCTCAGCCACTGCGCGGTAGCGCCAGAATCGGTCAGGGCGATGATGGCCCGCACCGGGAGATTATTGGCCGTCATCATCGCCGCCATGGCGATGGCCTGATCAACCCGTTCGGCGCGCACGTTCAGCCGCCGTGACGGCACGTGGGCCTGCACGTGGCGCTCGGCCCCCTCGCAGATCCGGCCCATTGACTCGATCACCCGGACCGGGTGCTTGCCAACGGCTGTTTCGGCTGACAGCATCACGGCATCGGTGCCGTCGATCACGGCATTGGCCACGTCCAGCACTTCGGCCCGTGTCGGCACCGGGCTTTCAACCATGGACTGCATCATCTGGGTCGCCGTGATCACGCTCC